>NZ_JBPPZG010000040.1:21976-22498 GCF_051918545.1 Pseudogracilibacillus amylolyticus (SeqCode)
GTGCTAGTGTCGGCGTTGCTGACAGGACGTCAGCGCCTTTAGCCGACGGGTCCTTTTTATCCTCCTTTTTGAACACGCATAGAAATCGCTATGAAAAAATAACACAAAGAAGGTATTTACGATGCAGTTACAAAAACTTCTTTCGGCTTTGCCGTTTTATTCAACAAATCAAGAAATAAAGAATATAGATATTAACGGAATCAAAATGGATAATCGTAAAATTGAAAAAGGGGATATGTTTGTCTGCATTAAAGGTTTTACAGTAGACGGGCATTCATTTGCCAAGCAGGCTGCTCAAAGTGGGGCAGTTGCTATCATTTCTGAAAAACCACTCGATGTATCTCCTGCGATTACAATTATCGTACCAGATACAACAAAGGCGCTTGCTATTTTGGCTACTGAATTTTATCAGCATCCGACACATAACTTCCCTTTAATTGGGATAACAGGTACCAATGGCAAAACAACAACAACATACTTATTAGAAGAAATTTTCAAAGCACACGGTAAGAAAACAGGGCT
>NZ_JBPPZG010000041.1:0-22437 GCF_051918545.1 Pseudogracilibacillus amylolyticus (SeqCode)
TGCAGGACAAGGGAGCTTTTTCTAATGAAAATACGGCAAGATCTTTGGACGTTCACCTGGCTGCAGTAAAGCGCTTTGAAGAGACAGAGCAGACGGAAAAAGTCCTCAAGCATTTGGATGGCTTGCAAAATCTCCTGGAACACCAGCGAAATGAGGGGCTTATTTCGGATGATGCCTATGATTCGCTTGTCGATGGTGCAGCGTATTTGATGGGGAAATGGCGAGATTGAACATGTTCAAAGTTACAGTTATCGTGTTGCCCTAAATGGAAATAAGAATTTGGCATTCCGGGTCTTTAGTGTAAGGTGAATAGCGAATAACACTATATAATTAAAACCCGCAAAAACACTGCTTCATGCTTTTTTTTGCGGGTTTTGAAAGCCGGGTTTGAAGTTGATCCGCAGCTTGAAGAATCTAATCCACATGACCGTTTTGCCGTTAAATTACGGACAGAGAATGGGATGCACATCAGGAGTTCGGTAATTGTTATCATGTTTTCCCTAGCTTGCTGGTAAGCGCGTTCTTTATCAAAATCCATTGTTAAAATAACTGCACACATTAACTTTAATACACGGTTTGCTTTTTTAAAACCAGTATATAAATGTGGTTGTAAATCATCTTCCGTATCATTAATGTCCCCATATGTAGTGTTGTGAATTGTCTGATTAACTGCCATTCCCTTAGCTACTGCACTGCTAGCAATCGAACGAGAATACTCAATGGATACAGGGTTCCTTTTCTGAGGCATAATACTACTTATTTGAACATAAGCATCGGAAACTTTAATTAATCAAGCTCCTTATGAAGCTATTCGTAAAAGCTCTTGAATCCAGCGCCCCATATTTGTCATTAGGCTAATTAAAGCTTGTGCGGATGCGATTAAATAATCCTCTGTGCCAATAGCATCATAAGAGTTTTCTATCAACTTATCGAATCCAAGCAATTCTACCATTCGTTCCCGGCGATGTATTGCTATTCTTCAAATTTAACCGCAAAATCAACAAGAGTCTCCTTATACGTTTCCACAGAATCTAATACCACATACTCATCATTCCCATGCCAATGATCACCGGATGGACCGAATTCAATGGCCGGAATACCAAACCTTGAAAAGTACCTTGTATCGGCGAAACCATGCTGCCCAAAAACGTGAACATCTTCTATCAAGGCTTTTTGTTTTATAATCGGTATTAGTTTTTGCAAATGCGGCTCATCTAATGTGTTCATCACTGGATCACCATACAGGTTAATGTCTATCTCACAATCTGTTATGCTTTTTATCTGGTTAAGAATCTTATCACTGTTTTGCGTAGGTAAAAACCTTATATCCATGGAAAGGATACAGGAATCAGGAACCTTATTATAGACTTCGCCACCCTGTATTTTGGATAGGTTTATAGATGGCTTTCGGAAAAAGTCGCTTGATTCCTGTGCGAAAGGTAATTTTAATAGACGATCATATAAGCGAAGTGCACGAACAATTGCATTTTCGCCTTCCCAAGGTCTGCTGGCATGTGCAGACTTTCCTGTTAATGTAATATCCATTTGCAAGACACCTTTTGCTTGGAGTCCGATTCCTAATTGAGTCGGTTCCGCACAAATGGCAAAATCTCCTTTATATCCGGAATCCGTTAAATAGGCCGCACAATTTTTACCGCCTATTTCTTCGTCAGAAACAAGTTGTAATTGAACATTGCAACTTAATTCTTTCTTGTTTAATTCCACAATTGCCCACATAATTGCTGCCACACCAGCTTTCATATCTGCAGTTCCTCTACCATATAATTTTCCGTCTTTTTCTATGGGGTTAAATTGTTCCGGTTTACCGCTTACAACATCCACATGCCCATTTAATACAAGGGTTTTTTCACCACTTCCAATTGTACATACCAGCATCCTATATCCGTTATTTTCCAATCTACTTATATTGTTTATCCCTTGTCTGTCTAACCAATGATAACAATAGTCAATTGCTTCATTTGCACCAGCTTTTGTGGAACTGTCAATGTTTACAAGTTCGATTAATAACTTATTTAATGTATGGATGATAAACACTCCCCAGCCAATGTATTTTAGATTTTTTCATGCTAAGAGTATATGACATAAACGAAATATTGACAAGTATATATTTATTTAGTAAAATTTAAATTAAAGTAAATATCAAATAAGCAAAGGTGCTTAATGAAACTCGCTTTTTGTGTAAGGTGGTTTCAAAGCGCCTTTTTTGTTGTGCGTACACGTTTCATTTATTTTTAAAATGAAAAGTTGCTTAAGGAATAGTAAGCGCTGACATTTAAATGTTTAATCATGGGGGCGATCCATACTTTATGAATTTACGATTAACATCGGTGAAGTAATTTATAGTGGGTAGTAAATAAAGACGCTTGCAAAGGCACTTGAATAGTAGTTTTTGGTGAGTCTCCATTTGGTTGCAGGATTTTAATGAAAGGATGATTATTACATGGCAAAAACATTATTAAATTACAACTGGATAAACGGCGAACAGGTAACCACTGCCACGACACTGGAAGTATTCAACCCGGCAAACCAACAGGTGATTGGTACCATTCCCAGTGCAGGGCAAACAGAAGTAAAAAATGCGGTGGCTTCAGCCGCAAATGCATTTCAACATTGGGCTTGTCTAACAGCAGAGGAACGAGCCGATTATTTAGAAAAATGGGCGGCTAATTTATTAGAGCATAAACAAGAGCTGGCCAGAATTATGAGTGAAGAGCAGGGGAAACCAATGTATGAAGCAGAGGGTGAAATCGCAGGTTGTTCCAAGTTTATCCAATGGTATGCTCAAGAAGGAAAGCGAATTTATGGCGAGACGATTCCACCGTCAAGTACTAATCAGCGAATCACCGTTCTCAAACAGCCAGTCGGTGTATGTGGGTTAATCACTCCTTGGAATTTCCCAGGAGCCATGGTTGCTAGAAAAGTTGCTCCTGCATTAGCGGCAGGTTGTACCGTTGTCGTCAAACCTTCAAGCGAAACGCCAAGAATTGCGATCGCATTGTTTGATGAATTGATGGCGACAGGGATCCCTAATGGTGTGGCTAATCTTCTGACTGGGAAGGCATCCGTTATTTCCGAGGTTCTGTTTGCAGATGAACGCGTTCGAAAAATTTCTTTTACTGGATCAACAGATATTGGAAAGGTGTTAATGAAACAAGCAGCCGATCAGGTGAAAAGAATTTCCCTTGAACTGGGAGGGAACGCACCAGTGATAGTTTTCCCTGATGCTGATTTGGATCAGGCAGCGGCAGCGATTGTTGATAATAAATTTGAAAACTGCGGGCAGATGTGTAACGGAATTAATATCATTCTTGTCCATGAATCAATTAGACAGGGATTAACAGAAAAAATAGTCGCTCGTGTAAAACAACTAAACGTAGGTTGCGGTACAGAAGACAATGTACAGGTTGGTCCGTTAATTAATCAGGCAGCTTTAGACAATGTCGAGCGTTTGGTCGTAGATGCAGTAGAAAAAGGAGCTGATATTTTAACTGGTGGTGAAAAAATCACATCTCATAATGGATTATTTTATGCACCAACTGTGCTTTCCGATGTCACAGAGAAGATGGACTTAGTGAATGAAGAAATATTTGGCCCGGTCGCACCTATTCTATCTTTTGAACAGGAAGCTGAAGTAATTGAACTAGCTAATCGCTCACCTTATGGGTTAGCAGCTTACTTTTTCACAAATGATGTAAATCGCGTCCATCGGGTAAGTGAAACATTAGAATTCGGCATGGTAGGTGTAAATGGTACCCAGTTAAGTGTTCCGCAAGCACCATTCGGAGGAATAAAAGAAAGTGGCATGGGTCGCGAAGGTGGCCATTATGGATTAGATGGATTTTTGGAGTTGAAATATATTTCTTTAAGCCTAAATCAGTAAGGTATTCATTTGTAGAAAATAGCTAGTTGTAAAATACCTAGTAAAAAAGGAGAGAAACCATGGGAAAAGTCATGAATGATCTACGGGGGGCAGGAACAGTCACCAGAGAACAGTTATTGGATATGATTAGAGAGGATGAGATTGACACAGTTGTTATTGGATTTTGCGATATGCAAGGGAGGTTAATGGGTAAAAGGGTTACGGGTGAATATTGTCTTGAACATAATTTGGATGATGGTGCCCATTTTTGTACGTATTTACTCGGAACAGACTTTGACCAGAATGTTCCAGAAGGCTTCGAGGCGATGAACTGGGATAAAGGTTATGGAGATTGGTTAGCTAAACCTGACTGGACAACATTGAAGGTTATTCCTTGGTTGGAAAAGACGGCATTGGTGTTTTGTGATGTACACCACCTAGAAGATGGCGCACTTGTTCCTATCGCTCCGAGAAATTTATTAAAACAACAATTGTCACGAGCTGCGGATGTTGGATTACAGCCTTTTATGGCTAGTGAGTTGGAATTTTACCTGTTTCGGGATTCGTATGAATCCATTCATGAAAAAGGGTATGCCAATCTTCGACTAGCCGGACACCATATGGAAGATTATAACCTGTTGCAAGGAACAAGGAATGAGCCGATTTATCAACGGATACGTCAATATATGACCCAGGCAGGAATACCTGTTGAATCCTCTAAAGGGGAAGCAGCAATTGGACAACATGAATTTAATCTTAAATATGCTGATGCGTTAACAGCGGCCGATCAACACATTATGTTAAAGCACGGAATGAAAGAAATATGTATGCAAAATGACTATGCCATTACGTTTATGGCAAAGCCACACCATGAATGGACAGGATCAAGTGGACATATTCATTTGAGTTTGACAGATATCCATACGGGGAAAAATGCCTTTTTCAATGAGCAGGACATCGATCATCCAATGTCTACTACCATGAAACATTTTCTAGCGGGTGTCATTCAGTATACAAAAGACTTTTCATTATTTTTTGCACCATATGTGAATTCGTATAAGCGTTTTGCACCGAATAGCTGGGCACCAACCAATATTGTTTGGAGCCGTGACAATCGATCCGCGGGGTATCGAGTAGTTGGCAATGGTAATAATCTAAGATTTGAAACCAGAATTCCCGGAGCAGATATGAATCCGTATTTAGCCTATTCCGCGTTAATTGCAGCAGGTCTGTATGGTATTGAACATAAATTGGAGCTAGTAGATGAACTAAAAGGGAATGCATATACAAGTGAACAAGTCCCGCAAATTCCATCTTCGCTTCATGAGGCAATCTTTGAATGGAAAAAAAGCGATGTCGTTAAAGCTACACTGGGTGAAGATGTTGCAAATCATTATTTACACGCAGCGAAAGTAGAGCAAAAAGAGTTTGATAGATTTGTAACCGGTTGGGAACGTGCCCGTTACTTTGAGCAATGTTAAATAAATGAATTAAGGTGGGAATAACATGAGATTGAAAGATAAAGTATGCATTATTACTGGAGCAGGTGGAGGCATGGGAAAAACTGCCGCGCAAATGTTTGCCAAAGAAGGCGGGAAAATTGCGGTTTTAGAGGTGAATGAGGAAGCAGGAAGAAAAACGGTCAAGGAGATAAAAGATCAAGGTGGAGAGGCAAGTTTTTTTCAATGTGATATATCCAATGAAGCAAATGTCGCTGGTTCGGTATCCAAGATCGTTAAGGAGTATGGAAAAATAGATGTGTTGTACAATAATGCTGGTATCATGCCGGAGGAAGATCATTCTGTGGTAGATACAACTGAAAAGGTTTGGGATGCGGTCATGAATATTAATTTAAAAGGTATTTTCTTTATGACGAAATATGTGATCCCGGAAATGGAGAAAAACCAATCGGGTTCCATTATTAACATTGCTTCATTTGTCGCTTTTATGGGATGTAGCGTACCTCAGGACGCTTATACAGCTTCCAAAGGTGCTGTATGTTCACTCACGAAGTCACTTGCTATCCAATTTAGGCCAAAAGGAATTCGTACTAACGCGATTTGCCCAGGGCCAATTGAAACCCCTTTACTAATGGAATGGCTCGTATCGGATGAAGAAGCAAAGAAAGAACGATTGGATCGGCAGCCATCCGGTCGTTTTGGAAAACCGGAAGATATCGTAAACTGTGCGTTATATTTAGCTTCCGATGAATCAGATTGGACGAATGGAGCTCTTCTAAATGTTGATGGAGGAATTACATCGAATTACTTTTAATAATTTTTGGATTATCCCTTTGGATTCTGTATTTCTAGAATCCAGGGGGATTTTGTCGTTTTTAGCTCTAACGCCAAGCGACTTAATCCGTATATTAAAAAAGAACCCCGAACAGGATCTATTGTTCGGGGTTCTTTTAATTTGTGTCGGAGTGATAAGGCTTGTATTATGCGATATCCTCTTTTTTTTGTTCGACATACTCATCCTTACCAATTATACCAGCCTCTCTATCTATCCTTTCCAACTCGCGTGCTTTTGGTACACAAATCCAATATGCTAAGGCAATCCCTAGTGTACCGGCACAAAATTTACCGATTAAGACTGCAGGGATTAAGGTAGGTTGAAAGTTAGCTGTATACGATAGATGATCCCCTAATAAAAACGCCGATGAGACGCCAAACGAAATATTGATTACCTTATCCTTTGGCGGCATATCGCGTACTAGCTTAAACATGGCCAATATATTTGCGACTGTAGCCAGAATTCCCGCGCTGCCAGCTTCACTTAAACCGATTTTTCGACCAACTGCAGTAAGGGGCTTGGATAAGTACTTCCGAATTAAATATACCATTGGAAAGGCGCCTGCTAACATAATGGCAATATTACCTGCATTCTCCAATGCCCTAAAGTTATCTTCGCCGTCTGCCATAATTGGATCAAATCCCCATGCTCCAAATA
Organism: Pseudogracilibacillus amylolyticus (SeqCode); assembly: GCF_051918545.1. Lineage (NCBI taxonomy): Bacteria > Bacillati > Bacillota > Bacilli > Caryophanales > Bacillaceae > Pseudogracilibacillus > Pseudogracilibacillus amylolyticus (SeqCode). The sequence continues at coordinate 6,833 of NZ_JBPPZG010000041.1, forward strand.
TAGTGGAAAAGAACCCAGTGAAAATTTCTGCGATCGAAAATACTAATACGATTTTAATACTAATGTCTAAGAATTTACCAAATATCATAAAACATTTAATCATGAGATCGGAAAAGAAATACAAGCCTAACGCGATAATGACGACAAAAATGAATAAAGGTAGCAGATTAATTAAAATTTGTGCGTAACTAAGTGTAAATTCGTATGTTGACGCGGAAGTTGTGTCGATGGTCGTACGGATATCGACATTGGTTAGTACGATGATAACACTGGCTATTAGTGCACCTATTGGGATGGTTAGTAGTCCCGACATAATACCAAGTGCCATAAACTTATGATCGCGTTTATCAAGCATTGGCAATCCTAAGGGAATGGAAAATACAATGGTCGCACCTGCCATAAATCCAACAATCATTGCCATGATCCAGCCTTCATAGGATTGTTTTAAAACATCCGCTAATTGATACCCGCCCATGTCTGTTGCCAGAATGGATGTTGCGGCAATAGCTTGATCCGCACCTAATTTATCAAAGAAAGGTCCGAAAACATTGGTAATAAACTTAGATAAATACGGGATGGATGCCATAATCCCAGCGGAATTCGCAAATATTGGTCCAACCGTATAAATGCCTTCCATAAACTCCTTCCCTAGGCCGTTATCACTGTCCCTCATTGCTGCAAAGGCGCCCATGACTGCACAAGCCATAATGATATAAACAATAATATTACCTATCTGCTCCATACATATTCCTCCATTTTTTAATAATTATGATCTATATCAAGTTGAAGTCGAACAATAGGGATAAAAATGTGTTAATTTAAACTTTAAAAATGCACAAAGGTGCTTATCCCTTTTAGAAACCCTAAAGGAGATAAGCACCTTTGCCAGTGTTATTTACTTGTAATGAAATTAAGACTGATATTTAATGATGACTTTCTCGGCGATCTGATCCATTGTTATTTGCTGATCCATGCTCATGTTTCTTAGCTTTTTGTAGGCAGCATCTTCACTTGCCTGTAAATGTTCCATTAATAATCCTTTTGCTCTCTCAATTATTTTTCGATTTTGAAGTTCCTTGTTCATATCTTCAACTTTTTCTCTTAAGTTATTCTGGTAGTCGGCTTGTTTCAATGCGATTTCAACCGCCGGGATTAATCGAGACTCAGAAATAGGTTTCACTAAATACCCGACAATATTAGGCTGCTTTGCCTTTTCAATAAATTCCTGCTGGCTATATGCGGTTAATAGTAAAATTGGTGTATGAAGACTATTTCCAATAATTTTACTAGCCTTTAATCCATTTAATTTAGGCATTTTTATATCCATGATGATTAGGTCAGGGGGTAAGGAATAAGCCAATTCAATTGCTTTTTCCCCATTACCAGCGACAGCAATGACGTTAAATCCAGCAACTTTTAACATTTCAACAATATCCAGTCGGACGATAGAGTCATCCTCAACAACCATGATACGATTTTTCAATTTGAACACTCCTCTCTTGTTGAAATGTCACTGTTGCCAATGTGCCTTCTTGAGTAGGTTCGATGGTAAACTCACCTTCCAAGTCATACTCAACCATCATGTTTACAATATCCAAACCAAAGGAGGCTCCGCAATCACGCGAATAGCCTATACCATCATCTCTTACATTTAATTCAATTATATTGTTTAGTTGTCGAAAAGAAACTTTGATATTCCCTGTATCTCTTCCCGTAAAGGCATGGTTCATACAATTTTGGACCAGCTCATTTATAATTAGTGCAACGGAAATGGCTTTATTGGATACAAGCTTTAACTTGGAACCTCGATATTCAATAAGAATTGCCTTATTTGAATGATTTTCAGAGTAGACGATCATATTACCAATCCGTTCAATAAGGGCGTATACGTCGACATTGTCTGTACTGGATTCGGATAGAATAACTTCATAGACCGACGCAATGCTCAAGATACGGTTTAGTGTCTCTTGAAAGAGTATTTTACTTTGTTCGGGAACGCCATTTCTCATCTGTAATCGGATTAAACTTGCAATAGTTTGCAGATTGTTTTTGACTCGATGATGCACCTCACGAATAGCTACGGATTTGACGACAAGCTCTCTTTCTTTCTCTTTCAATTCTGTCAGGTCTTTGAGTATAACGAAAATATTGGATTCATTTTCATTATTAAGCGTGATTTTCTTTAATTGAAGAAACCGATTCCCTATTTGAATTTCTCTCATAAGCAAAGCTTCCGGGAGTTGTAAAATCTCTTCCATAAACGGGAAATATTGAATGATAGAAGAACCTACCTTACAATCGGAATTGCAAATTTCATCTACAAGATTAATTGCAGATGGATTAAAATAATTTATTCGGTAGTCAGATCCAATAATGAATAGGGCTTCTTCAATCACTTCCGGTACAATTTGTTCATTTTGGGCCATACTGATCATAATTTCACTTAGTGTCGTGGTTGCTTCGGATAGCGCTTTCATTTTATCTTCTTTCTCCACTTTATCACTGATATCTTTCTCCATAATTAAGACAGCAATTACCTGATTATGTTCTCCTCTTATTGGCACAACACTTTGTTCCGCCATTTTACCTTCTTGTGTTAAGGCTCTATTCAAGAACTTTTGCTTACCTGTCCTTAACGTGTAGAAAACAGCGGGTTCAAAGGCCTCATATGCGAACTGACCAATAACAGGAAATTCATATAAAGAAATACCGGTTGATGGTTCGGCTTCTGCCACAACAATCGTATGACTGCTTTCTGGAGTAGGACAATCAATAAAAACATTCGCTTGATTCAGGTCAGCTATAAATTGCAAGTTACCGGCTACAGATTTTACTTTGTTTATGTCTGATTCATTTAAACGTGTGTGTAATCTGCATAATCTTTCCACGGGATCAATATTTGGCATTTTCTGACTCCCTCAATATTTCAAGTATTCTATTATATTGATATGTTACCTTTGTCGTATATTTTTGTCAAGGTTCTATATTTTGAGTTTACCGTTTTTCTCTTGAATTGATAGGTGTTTACGGTCGTAGGAGCTTTAAGTGAAAATTTTTGTTGGTTTTATGAATAAAAACTTAATTTTGGCAGCACAAATAAACATACTAATTTGTATGTTTATTTCAAACTATTCAATTAATTGGTTCAGAACTGAAATGCTAGCTGTTGCGAACCCTTTGTTTTCTTTATGTATTTAAAGTGTCGAACACCGCATTTGTCTTTCCTAAGTATGGCCTCCATCCCTGCTGAAAAACGATATAGAAACATCTTAATTTGATCCTTTGCCTTAATAGCTTTTGCACGCTCTATCACACAATGAAAAAAACCATTTTGCTTTTCCACTTTCAGCGTCATGAACGTAATCATCATAGATACAAACGAAAACATTCTTTTCAGTCCTGACAAGCCACGAACTCGTACATTTTCCAAATCAAATTCCTGCTTTTGTACGCGAAACATTTCTTCAATTCGCCATCTGATAATATAGGCCTTTAAAACGGAAAGGACCTCGGCTTTCTTCCGGATTCGCTTATTGGTTAAGAGCACCATCGGCTCTTTTCCATATCCATACACAATAACCATTGTGAGCTTTTTTCCTTTGAGAGAAGGGATCTCCATCGTTAGATGGGAAACCTTTAAATCATAGACGGTGCCCTTTATTTCGGAGCGGAAATTAATTTTCCCTTTTCTACGGATCGCCAAATCATGAACGGAAAATTTCTTTCCCTGATACCATAAATTCCGATTTTTCTTCAACCGAATGATAAAGTTATTCTCCTGCTTAAGTACTCTTTTCATGACTTCAATATTGTCGTATCCACGATCCATGACAAATGTTGCCTTTTTTCCTTCCAGCAGTTGATCCACATAACTCAATCCCTTATACGTTTCCTCGTTCTCGCTGATAAAGCCTTTTTCGGCGGAAGAATACAAATGCGAATAGACGGAGATAGGGTGTTTTGTCTTGGGAGCAACGGCAATCATATTCGTTGTCCAATAACCGTCCTCTACCTTTCCTGTCGAACCGTCCCGGACACGGCCAAGAGCCTCCATTTTATTGGCAGCAGGTTTCACAATCTCGGAGTTGTCGACCAAAATCAAGTTGTCTTCCTTTTGTATAAAGGGTTTGATCATTTCATCATAATTTTCCTGTAGTTCAGTTGTTTCGTGGAACTCGTCCAGACGGTTGGACAGTCGCTTGACGGTTTGGAGTGCATCGATCGGTTCCTCCAGCGCACGTGCAATATGGGAAAGCAAAACGGACCTGCTTTTTGCCAGCCCAAAAAACATATCCAAAATAAAATCTTGATTAGGTTTTTGTAGCCCTTTGGATAATTTAGAAGTAAAATGAGAAATAGCACGTTTGGTAGTGTAAATTGCTTGGCTAAATGTGTTATGATTAGACATGAAAGTTCCCCTTTTTTGTGTTATATATTTTGTTTTGTTCCAACTTAATTTTAACATATTTAGGGGGGCTTTTTTCTTTCATTTTCCAGAAATCAGGCCCATTTTTATCGAAAAAAAGCAAAAATAGGCATGGAAAAGTCCATTTATTGGTCGAACTTTTCCATGCCTATTTTTTGTTACGTGTCAATCATTATTTTTAGGTAAACTCAAATCTATATACATTTAGATAAGACATGTTTGCGGAAGAATTTTTAAGACCCGATATAAATTGATTGTTTTATTAATAAAAATCGACTAAGATGATTTAAATAAGTCTTATTTATTCGATAATAAATTTTGAAGAAGGTTTTTAGTTCAAAGGGAGGGAGGAAGTTTAGTGCGTGTTCATACCCTTATAAATGATCCGATTGCCAAAGAGGGATGGATTAAAGAATGGATCGATGAAAAAGGCTATACCATTTCTTTCACTCTCGTATATGACGGGGCACAACTTCCCGTACAAAAAGATTTTGATGTGTTAATTATTCTTGGTGGCACGATGGGAGCTTATGAAGAAAACAAATATCCTTGGCTTAAGTCTATAAAGCAATTAATCAAGGAAGCGATTAATTTAAACAAGTATGTACTGGGAATTTGTTTGGGAGCTCAATTGCTTGCTGAAATACTAGGTGGGAAAGTATATCCGCATACCCATAAAGAGATAGGGTGGACGGAAATTAGGCTAACAAGAGAGGGAAAAAATGAAAATATTTTTGCTGGTTTGCCAGAAAAGCTGGTCGTTTTTCAATATCATGGCGATACATTTGATTTGCCTGCTGATACTGTGTTGTTAGCAAGTGGGCAAGGGTGTAGGAATCAGGCATTTATGTATGGAAAGAGAGTTTTTGGGCTCCAGTTTCATCCTGAATTTACTGCTGATATGATTGAGCAAATAGCTAAAACGTACGGAGGGGATATTGAACCCGGTCCATTTGTTCAAATGCCTTCTGAATTTATTGGAAGAAATGATTTGCAGGAGAATGCGAAAAATACCTTGTTTCAAATATTGGATAATTTGGAAGAAATCTTCCATTCACAGGATAACTCCAGTTGATTTCAACACATTGTGTGGGCGTTGACTGGAGTTATTTTAACAGAATATCGGAGGACAAAACAATTACTGAAAAACCTATGACACGTTAGTTAAAGACGCATGATTCTTTAATGGAAAGTGGCGGTTGAATAGAATGAATCACTTTCTCTTGTTTTAACCTTGGGTTTTTGCAATTGTCTGGCCCTCCACGACAAAGGGCAAAGTTGATAATTATTGAACCTTTAAACAAACTTTTCAACTTATAAATGCGTGGTCTAACTCCACCGTCTTTAGATGGTATCCGCTTTTAGCCTTATCTTTTATGTTCATACTAAGGGTGAGGTGAAAGTATGGGCGGATATAAGAAAAGTAGTCATGCGGTTTATGATATAAAGTATCACGTTATATGGGTAACAAAATACAGGTATAAAATGTTACGCGGCCAAATTGCAATAAGGGCAAGAGATTTGATCAGGCAGGGGTGTGAAGCAAGAGGTGTTACAATCTTGCAGGGCAGTGTGGGTAAGGACCACATTCATTTATTGCTTTCATGTCCACCGAGTATAGCACCAAGTAAAATTTTGCAATATCTAAAAGGACGTTCATCAAGATTATTACAGGATGAATTCCAGGAACTAAAGAAAAGGTATTGGGGGGGGGCAGCACCTATGGGCAAGAGGATACTTTTGTGCCACGGTAGGAACTGTGACAGAGGAAATGATAAGGAATTATATCGCTAATCTCAAGATTGAAGAATGAGTTTAGTCACAATTAGAGTATGCTTCAGCCTATGGACATTGAGCAGGACTTCAGCCTGAAGAACGACTTTAGTCGTCGACATTTATGTCCAAATCCACCTGCTTTAGCAGATGGTCGTTTAAAATGAACCTCTAACATAATGATCATGTATCGTATCACGTAAGTTGCCTGTTAAATTAAAATAGGAATGATTTGTTAAAATAAGCGGTGTTGTTTCGTCCGTCTGTGCCCAATAGTCCAATATCAATTCATTGTCATTGGTTAATGTGTATGTAACATCTGCTTCCACATTTCCTGGGAAACCATTTTCACCATCATTGCTAACATAATGCAAGGTGACATCTACGTACTCATCTGATTCAAATATTTCCCCTTCCCAAAGGACTTGGTGAAATCCATTGGAGCCGCCGTGCAAATGATTTATTCCATCATTCGCTTCTAGTTCATATTGTTTTCCATTTAATGAAAATTGCGCATTTTTGATTTGTCCGGCTACTCGGCCAATAATAGCGCCCAAAAAATAAGCATCTGTCTCATAATCTTCGTAATTTTTATATCCCAGAACGATATTTTCAACTTTTCTATTTTTATCGGGAGCCATAATCTTCGTGATAATTCCGCCGAAATTTAATATATTTACCTCCATGCCATAATCATTTTTTAAGACGAAAAGCTTCCACGTTTCATTTAAGTATTTTGTGTTTACTTTCATAAGATCAACTCCAATATGAGTAAGTGAAAAAAGGACTTGATAACCCAAGCCCTTTTTTGTTTAATTATTTTTTCTCGTTTAGACTAATATTTATCCCCAAACTTTCACATGATTTTTTCCATTTCTTAAATCAACAATTGGTCCTAAAACACTTTTTTCTGATCTTTGTTTACCCAGATAATCTGTATCTAAAGTTACTTCACTTCCATCTGGGTTTTCAAAATCTGCATCAACGATTCGTACTCGAGGTAGAGTTCCGGTAGATTGGATCTCTCCAAATAAGCTTTCGAAATCATCGGGAAGTTCACAAGAAAGATATACTTCATTTCCTTCTTCAATAATACGTAGTTTAGGGTCGAAATAATTTGCTTCTATCTTATCATTTTCTCTTTCAAAAGAAGCTGCTCCGTTGAAATATGCATTATGATTGATATATACAGGCTGATTCACCTTATGGAATGCCTCGTGGTCGCCGGGTACTTGTTTTACAGTCTCAATATATTCCTCTAATGATGCTGTATAGCCGTTGTAATGAGCTGTACCAACTCCTTCTAAGTCAGTATCGCCGATGAATATATTATTATAAAAACGGTCATCTCCACCATAAGTAGCTGCAAAACCAGCTACCTTTGTGCTGTGCGGATAATGGTAAGGAGTTGGGCGATCCAGCATTTTTCGATGAACCATTTTGCCGCGAATAATATTATTTACGTAAGCTCCACCTTGTGCATGATTATCTAAAGCGTAGTCTGCAGTTAGTATATTATGATCAACTAAATATGGACCACTGCTAACCTCAACAAACAAGTCGCGATTATTTCTATAAAATAGATTTTTACTTATCCTTGTACCTTGTGTTTGCCAATCTGACCATATTCCTAGAGAACAGTCATGGAAACGGTTGTTGTAAATTTGCGTATCAATTGCGGCATGTAATTTAATACCTGCTATCTCATGACCGAAAAATTCTCTCTTTAATGCAATGTTATAAATGTGATTATTATAGATCTCGCTAAATACACAGCCAAGATGACCTACTATGCCATTCTGGCCACAATCATAAATCGTGTTATTTCGGATAATATGAGAACCGACTTTTTCTTTGCTCCAACCGGCTTGGCGAGCGTGAAATACTGATTCTAATTGATATTGGTACCCTGGCTTGTCATTTCGTTTACTGCTAAAGTTATTTCCAGTGCTAGCTTCTTTCCCAATACTGATTGCACTGCATTTCGCATCATGAATGATATTATCCTCGATTATCCAGCCTTTACTCCAATGTGGGCCGATCAGTCCAGGCTGGTCAGCTGTAGGCGGCGCCCATGGAGTAGCTGCTTGTGTCAATTCAAATCCTTTGACTGTAATATAATCAATACCTGTATTTTCCGGATAAAAAACAGATTTTCTAACGTTTATTTCTACTAATTCTTTATTCGGATCAAACTCATGAAAATTAGCATAGATGGTTGTATTGTGTTCATCGACCTCTGCAAACCAAACAAATTTTGTTTGCTCTTGATTATGAACAGGAACAACCTCATTTGTCCAATGATCTAATACTTCTGTTTGTATCTTAGGTTCCAGTAGTTGTTCATAGCTTTCGGTCTCATAAAAAGACATCCCATTTAAATAAATATCGCCTAAATGTCTTCCGGGATTATAAATGACCCAGTCCCCGAAAATTTCTTCTGCATAAGGATTATACTCTCCAAAAAATGTATTAGGTAATTGAACTTTCCATACATTATTTTCTACTGCCTGCCAATTTTGAATACGTTCTGAGCCTTTAATAATAACGTTTTCACCTTCTGCTGCTTCATAAGTGACCCGTCTGAGGTCGCTTAATCCGGAGTTTTGAGGTTTTACCCACTCTCTGTATTCTCCTTCATGCACAATAACTTTGTCACCTGCTGCCGCAATAGAGGCTGCTTTGTTAATTGTCAAAAAAGGATTTTGTTTTGTCCCCTTAGCCATATCAGACCCATTTTTTGCTACATGATATTCAAAAGTCATTTTTATTTCCTCCCTATATTATTAAAGTTTCACTAAGTTTTTAGTGCGATATTCGCCTACTTTACCTTCTTGAATTTCTTTCTTTACAGATGGAATAAATTTCTCATAATTTAATGTGAATGTGATCAACATAATAAAGATGATACATGCGAATGGGAAATATATTTGCATGGATTTCATTGCTAAGATGGAGCTGTCTGGTTGAATCGATGAACCAGCAACGTATCCTCCGATAGTAAGCGTCCATCCAACAATAGCTCCTTGCAAACCAGAACCAATCTTCATCCCTGCGCTTGTTAAACTAAAAACAGATCCTTGTACAGGCACTCCGGACTTCCAGTAAACCAAATCTCCGACATCTGCTACGATGGCACTGAGTGCTCCGGTAAAAGGTACAACACCTACAGCGTTTATAATAAGTCCAATAGTTAACAACGTTATATTTTCTGAAAATACAGTCATTATTAGATAAGATATAATGGAAATAATCAATCCTATGATGATGCTTTTTCGAATTCCGAATTTCTCCACAAATTTAGGTGTAAACATTAATCCTATAATTGTTGGTACAGTAGTTGCTAAGCTTAATATAGCCATAACATCGGCATTATTAAAAACATAAGTAGCATAATAAACCCTGATACCATTATCTGTCTGTCTCAAATACCAAAGCAAGTACAAGATAATTGTGATAATAAAGTATTTATTAGTTAATAATACTTTCATTATGAGAAAAAAGGGGACTCTTTGTGTTATATTATCTTTAGTTTTTCTCTTGGCGATATTTCTTTCTTTTACAAACCATCCAGTAATCATTAAGGGGACTGCACATAAAAAAGCGTAAATTATTGCTGTGATTGTCCATCCCTGCTGACCGCCACCAAACCCGCTTATAAAAAATGTTGTAAATGTTGTAATAGATAAAACAGCCAGCTGTGAAAAAATAAAGCGGATACTTCCTAATGAAACACGATCATTCTTATCGTTTGTCATAAGAGAAGTCAGCGAAGAATAAGCGACGTTGTTGGCTGTATAAAAAACTGCAGAGATAAACAAATAGATTAAAAAAATATATACTATTTTTCCGGTTTGCCCTAATGCTCCAGGCACATTAAATAACATGAATGTTAATAAACCAAGAATAGGTGCTGTCCAAAAAACCCATGGTTTGGCTTTGCCCATTTTTGAATTCGTGTTATCAATCAATGTCCCCATAAATAAATCAGTAAAGCCGTCCGTAATACGAGAAATTAAAATAATTGTTCCAATTATTCCAGCAGAAATCCCTACTGTATCCGTCATGTAAATAGTGATAAAAGAAGCGATAAAGGTCCAGCTATAATTTGCTCCAAAATCTCCTATACCGAACGTAAGCTTTTCACTCATTTTTAACTTTTGAGTGCTGGCTATTTGTGTTTCACTTTTTTCCGGTTGTGCAGTTTGCATTTCTATTCCCCCATTTTAAATGAAAAGATAACGTCAACTTGCAATCAAGAAAACCCCCACATATTAGATGATATTTTTGTTATCGTCTCCGCTTTTTTCTCTAGTATTACCGAATGGAAGCAATTATCTTTCAAATTATTAATCATGCAAATAAACTCATTATTCCCGGTATCGCATCAACTTTTTATTTAGTGAATGTGTTGACGTATAGACTTGTTGGTAGAGTTTAAATAATGTTTGATAAATCACTATATTTTCTTCAATTGGTTCATATATTTTTTCTTCATGTAAAAAAGCTTCTGCGCAAGCTTCAAGTGTTTTAAACCATCCGCAACCATAAGCTGCTAACATTGCAGCTCCCATTCCTGGACCTTGCTCATTGGATAATTTGACAACTTCCGTATTAAAGATATCTGCTTGCATTTGCAGCCATGTTTCATTTTTTGTACCACCGCCAACGGAAATGATTTGATCGATTTTCTTTCCATGATCTCGGAATAACTGGACAGACTCATTTAACGAAAATGTAACTCCTTCCATAACAGACCGTACAAAATGTTTCATCTTGTGAGAACTATCTATTCCAATAAAACTTCCGCGAATAGATGAATCAACGTGAGGTGTTCGTTCACCTGCAATATATGGTGTGAATAATAAACCATTTGCGCCTGGTGGAGCTTTATCAACATTGTTAAGCAATTGGTCGAACGTTTTTTCTTTTGCGAAAGTATCTTTAAACCACGTAAGACTTTGTCCAGCTGCAAGTGTAACGCCCATGGTATAATAAGCATTTGATACGCCATGGTTGAAATAGTGAACTTTCCCCTGAAAGTTGCGATCTCCGCGGTCTTCATGAGCGAGAACTACTCCGGATGTACCGATGCTGGCCATTGTTTTGCCTTCCGTTAAGACCCCTGATCCAATTGCACCGCATACATTATCAGCGCCGCCAGTAAAGATACGAGTTGATTTGGATAAGCCTGTTTTTTCAATAACTTCAGGGATCAATGTTCCGATCTCTTCATAAGATTCTGCCAAGGGTGGACATATATCCGAATCGATATCTAATAAATCGCAAATACTCTGGCTCCATTCTTTTTCTGCTACATCCAGTAACAAGGTACCAGCTGCATCGGAGTATTCCGTATGCAAACTTTTAGTAAGCTTCAAACGGACATAATCTTTTGGTAATAAGAAAGTTTTTACTTTACTATAAAGCTCAGGCTCATGATTTTTGACCCATAATAATTTAGGTAATGTAAATCCTTCTAAAGCCAAATTTTTCGTGATACGAAGCAGTCTTTCTTTTCCAACTTTTTTATAAATCTCCTGGCACTCCGCTGTAGTTCGTGTGTCATTCCATAAAATCGCATTACGAAGGACATTTTGATTTTCATCAAGCAGAACCAGTCCATGCATTTGTCCAGAAAAGCTGATACCTTCAATGTCATCTGATTTGCTTTTGAATTGTTGAATTAGTTCAGAAAGCCCGGCGACAGTTTGATCTACCCAATCTTTAGGGTTCTGTTCGCTATAGCCTGTTTTTTCTTGTAATAGGGGATATGTTTTGGAAACTTCTTTTACAACGTTTCCTTGCTGATTAACCAATAAAAGCTTCACAGCACTTGTCCCCAAATCAACACCAATAACATGCTTCATTACTCAGCCTCCTTATGTTCAGTTCTTAATGGTCTGAATAAATTGTCAGCAAATATTGATTGATTGCTGCCTTGATTTTTTCCAATTGGCCAGATTGATGATTGATTTCTCTTAAGTCAAGTGCATGTTCCTCCAATTTGTGGAAATTTGTTTTTTCTTCCACGATGTCTAAACCAATACCATTCGTATAACTCTTGTATCTATTATTTATAATATTTTCGAGAACCTGATCATCTAATAATTTCTGAGCGACTTTTAACCCGACTGCGAAACTATCCATACCGGCTATATGTGCGTGAAAGAGGTCTTCCGGCTCGAATGAACCTCGTCTCACCTTGGCATCAAAGTTCAATCCGCCGCGGCCTAGTCCGCCGTTCTTAATAATTTCATACATTGCAAGTGTCGTATTGTACAAGTCTGTCGGGAATTCATCCGTATCCCATCCTAAGAGCGGGTGCCCTTGATTGGCATCTACTGACCCTAAGATATTGTTAACACGCGCATAGTGCAGTTCGTGCTCAAAAGTATGACCAGCGAGTGTGGCGTGATTGGCTTCCAGATTCAATTTGAAGTGATCCTGTAAACCATAATGTTGTAAAAAGGCATAGCTACTGGCAGCATCAAAATCATATTGGTGCGTCGTTGGTTCCTTTGGTTTTGGTTCAATCAGGAATTGGCCATCAAAACCGATTTCTTTCGCATAATCCACTGCCATATGGAAGAAACGTCCGAGATTATCCAGTTCGAGCTCCATATCTGTGTTGAGGAGTGTTTCATAACCTTCACGGCCTCCCCAAAATACGTAGTTTTCTCCGCCGAGTTCTTTTCCGATTTCCAATCCTTTTTTAACTTTTGCTGCAGCGTAAGCGAATACATCTGCATGATTGGAAGATGCTGCACCATGAATAAATCGTGGATGCGTAAAATTATTAGCTGTATTCCAAAGCAGTTTTGTCTTACTATCTTTCATATAATCTTTCATCATGGAGACGATTGTATCTAAGTTTTGATTGGTTTCTCTTAATGTTTCTCCTTCTGGTGCGATATCAACGTCATGAAAACAGAAATAGGGAACATTTAGCTTCTCAAAAAATTCAAAAGCTCCCTCAACACGGGCTTTCGCTCGATCCATTCCTGAGAATTTATCCCAAGGGCGGACCGCTGTTCCGGAGCCGAATGGGTCTGACAAATCTTCTGTAAATGTATGCCAGTATGCTACTGCAAAACGTAAATAATCCTCCATATTTGTGCCGCCGATGGCTTCTTCCGGATTATAAAACTTAAACGCATAAGGATTCGTTGACCTCGATCCTTCATAAATTATCTGATCTACGTTTGGAAAATAACTCATTTAACAATACCTCCTATTTCGTTGATTCAGTTAAAGTAAGTTCATATAACTTTGTTTAAGCTTAAAACTAAGTTTAGTATTTATTGAAAACGTTGTCAATGATAAAATTACAATTAGAAGGTATTTTTATTATCGAATACTCATTTAAATATAGTTATTTCTAAAAATAATTAGTACAATGGTTAAACAATATTAAGGTGATGTTCAAGTGATTTCTGTGATAGAATAAAGATAAAGAATTGTAAAAAGGAGAAAAAAGATGCAAAAAATTCAAACCGGTGATCAAAATTTTGTTAAACAAATGAATAAATCAATTGTTTTTCGTTCAATTAAAAAAAACGAACCACTATCCCGTTCGCAGATTTCTAAAATAACTGGACTCAATAAAGCAACTGTTTCTACAATGGTTTCGGAAATGCTTGATGAGTCATTCGTATATGAAATAGAGTCTAATCAATCAAGTGGTGGGAGAAAGCCTGTGCTATTATATTTTAATAATCTTGCGGGCTATTCTGTTGGAATTGACTTGGGTGTTAATTACATTCTAGGTGTTCTGACGGATTTGAATGGTCATATTATAGAAGAGGTCACCCAGACCTTAACTAGCATTGAATATGAAGATGTGAAGAACAATTTAGTGGATATCATAAAAAAATTTATTAGAAAGGCTCCGGATAGTACGTATGGCATAGTAGGAATCGGTATAGGTGTTCCAGGTAATGTCAATCTCGATGAAAACATTTTATTCGCTCCAAATCTTAAATGGAAAAACATTGATTTAAAAGCAGAGTTACAAAATGAACTTAAAATTCCGGTCAAAATTCAAAATGAAGCTAATTGTGGTGTCCATGGTGAACATCTTTATGGAAGAGGGAAGAATGTATCCGATTTAGTGTATATTAGCATTGGAGTTGGTATTGGTACTGGCATCATTATAAAAAACAATCTTTACACTGGTACATCTGGTATCTCTGGAGAAATGGGGCATGTTACCCTTAATGCAAACGGGCCCAAATGCCGTTGCGGAAATCACGGTTGCTGGGAACTTTATGCATCGGAACAAGCTCTTTTGGAGCATGTAAAAAAACAAAAAGTATTAAGCAGTACGAATGATATAAGTCTGGAGAAACTAGTAGCAGAAGCAAAAACAGGGAATAAAGAAGTTTTGCAGATTTTAAACACATTAGGGGAATATATTGGAATTGGTTTAACAACAGTTATCAATACGTTTAATCCAGAAATGGTTATCATAGGAAATAGAATATCACTATTTAGTCGATGGTTAAGCAATCCTGTTAATCACGTTCTTCAAGATAGGCTATCTTATTATCATCATAAAAATACGGAAATTAAATTTTCTGCTCTGGGGCGTTATTCAAGTGCGCTCGGTGCTACTTCGATAGCGATTTCTCATTTTTTATCGGAACAAAAGTTAGAGAAAATGGCGTTATAACACCAATAACTGATATACCTTTAATTTTCAAAATGACTTGAAGCAAGGAGGATTTATGATGGAAGTATGGTATGTAAGCTATGGCTCCAACATTAGCGAAAAACCTTTCCCTGTTATATTGAAGGAGGCATTCCTGAATGCAAGAAAATATTTGATTACGGATGAGCAATTTGGAGAAGTGGTGGAACAGGAAAATAATGTGGATGCCTTAAATATTAATTTAATGTACACGATATCATGGATAAGGGCTATATTGACTTAAATGAGGGCTGGTACGGAAGAACTATTTACTTGGGGGAAAGAGGAAGAGGCACCCATGTTTACATTTACATCTCCTGATGTAACGGGAGCGTAAGCGTTTACCACTCCGCCGCCTTCCTATTAATCCATGATTTCCCATGGATTAAAAGAGATTGGTCTTACAAATAAAGAGATTGTGGAATATTTTTTAACAAAACCTGGAATTGAAGGGGAGTTTACAAATGGAGAGCTTTTTCGATATATTTTCCGTTAGTTATCATTTTTAATAACTCGAATGAAAAATAGATAATCGTATTGGGCTGTTTCATTTTAATGGGAGATATTATTGTAACCCTGAATTATTCATACTTCTAACCAAAAAGATAAATGAAGCTTAGCCCTGGGTTATTTTCGTAAAATAAGATGGAACCTTTCCAGAAATGGTTTGCTTAAACTAGAGATCCTTGAAAATCTCTAGTTTTTGGACATACG
>NZ_JBPPZG010000042.1:0-10100 GCF_051918545.1 Pseudogracilibacillus amylolyticus (SeqCode)
GAAAGGCGGCAGTAAAACGATACGCTAAAAGATCGAGAGTATTAGTTACGGTTAAAGAAATTTTTACAAATAAAAAAGAAAACCCAATGATTGATGCGTATCCTAGTGCTGCTGCATATGCGTTGACATCCGATTTTCTATTAATATTGTTTTCCCCCTTCATGTGTTCTGTTTCATTTTATTATAACATTATTTGATATTAGTTAATTCAGAAATTTTCGGTGTGCTTAGTTTATTGTATATTGATGTAAAATTCGCTGTTTAATTATAGTGTGTGGACGATATTTGTTACTTCGCATGTCGGGCGACTCTGCATAAAAATTTGCCACTCAGCATGTTGAGTGAGTGACTCTGCATAATATTTTGCCACTCGGCATGCAGAGGGAGCGACTCTGCATAATATTTTGCCACTCAGCATGTTGGGCGAGTGACTCTGCATAATATTTTGCCACTCAGCATGTCGAGCGAGTGACTCAGCACAATATTTTGCCACTTAGCATGTTGAGTGAGTGACTCAGCATAATATTTTGTCACTCAGCATGTTGGGCGAGCGACTCTGCATAATAATTTGCCACTCGAGCATGTCGAGCGAGTGACTCAGCATATATATTGTCACTCAGTATGTTGAGTGAGTGATTCCGCATATATATTGTCACTCAGCATGTTGAGTGAGTGACTCAGCATAATATTTTGCCACTCAGCATGTTGGGCGAGTGACTCTGCATAATATTTTGCCACTCAGCATGTTGGGCGAGCGACTCTGCATAAAAATTTGCCACTCGGCATGTTGGGCGAGCGACTCTGCATAATATTTTGCCACTCAGCATGTTGGGCGAGTGACTCTGCATAATATTTTGCCACTCAGCATGTTGAGGGATTGACTCTGCATAATATTTTGTCACTCGGCATGCAGAGCGAGTTGACTCTGCATAAAAATTTGCCACTCAGCATGTTGAGGGATTGACTCTGCATAATCATTTACCACTCAGCATGTTAAGAGAGTGACTCTACATAATTTTTACCACTATTGCACGCCTTCAATCTCTAATAAAAAAACTTAAAAAGAACCCTGTCTGATCTAGACAGATTGTGACCCTTGATGGAGATACACATCTGGTAATTAAATCCGTACTCGGGTGACGTACAAATTTATTGAACAATTGTTGGTTTGTTAGGAGTGGATTTTTCCAAAAAAGCAATTGCGGGGATGTACTTCATTCTCACATCTTCTATTTTTGCGTTATAATAGGAGAGGTTAAAATTTTGTTATTGCATCATGAAGGAGAGTATTAATTTTGGCAGATTCTTTTTGGTCACTCATTCCGCCGTTATTGGCAATTATTATGGTTCTGCTTACTCGGCGTGTTCTCATTTCTTTAGGTGTGGGAATTATTGCGTCGGCCTTATTTATAGCACAATTTCATGTCAGCGATGCAGCTCGGCTTATGTTCGGGGCGTTAAAAGGTGTGTTTATAGAAGATGGCGGATTAAATACGTGGAATGTATATATTATATTTTTTATTTTACTGCTTGGAATTATAACGAATTTTGTTAGTGTGATGGGCGCAACGATGGCGTTTGGTGATTGGATGATTCGGCGTGTGAAAACGCGGGTTGGTGCACAGATTATGACGATATTTCTTGGGATTGTGTTATTTATTGATGATTATTTCAATTGTTTGACGGTCGGACAAGTTGCTAGACCGATTACAGACAAACACCGGATTTCACGGGCAAAACTGGCATATATCGTTGACTCGACAGCTGCTCCAGTTTGTGTTATTGCACCGGTGTCTAGTTGGGGTGCGTACATTCTTGGGTTGATTGGGATGGTTTTAACGACGCATAATATTGTCGACTATACCGAGCTGGGTGCTTTTCTACTCATGATTCCGATGAATTTTTATGTTTGGTCAGCGCTTGGAGTTGTGTTTGTTATTGCGCTTAAACAAGCAGATTTTGGCCCGATGAAAAAGCATGAGTTGCATGCGATCAAGACGGGGGAAGTTTCTAGATCGGATGTGAAAACTTCAGGAGATTTGGAAGCAGGGTCAACGAGCAGTTTAGGAAAAACATCGGAATTAATTGTACCGATTATTGTATTATTTGTTGCTACGATTGGATTTATTTTCTGGACGGGTGTAAGGGAGTTAGGTGCTGGGGAAAAAAGTGTCATTGCTATTTTAGGTGAAGCGGATGTTTCCACAGCTTTATTTTATGGTGGAATTGTAGCAGTTTTGACTACGATTTTATTCTTTCTCAGACATGTGGCAAAAAGGGAGTTAAATGGAAGTCATTTTTTTGGTAGTATTTTAAACGGTATGAAAGCAATGATGCCAGCAGTTATCATTTTAGTTCTTGCCTGGACGATAAGTGATTTGATTGATCAGCTAGGAACAGGATCGTATTTGGCGGATGTTGTTGAAAAATCCAATCTACCATTTGCCTTATTACCGTTTATCATTTTTATCATTGCCGGTTTAATCGCCTTTTCAACCGGAACTTCTTGGGGGGCTTTTGCTTTACTTCTTCCGATTGCTGGGCAAATTGCGGCTGCGACTCATATTGAATTAATCTTACCAATGCTTGCCGCTGTCTTGGCGGGTGCAGTTTTTGGCGATCATTGCTCACCGATTTCCGATACAACGATTTTATCAGCGACAGGATCAAATTGTCATCATATTGACCATGTGATGACCCAACTTCCTTATGCTCTTGTTGCTGCGGGGATAGCAGGTGCGGGATATTTGGCTTTAGGATTTACGGAAAGTGTCTGGATTGGTTTACTTATTGTGTTCGTTGGATTAGGTGTATTATATTTTTCTCTAAAAAAACCGATCTCGGCTGAGGGATGAAGGAAAAGTCCTGTCTAGTACTTTAATTTGGTACTAGAGGGCTTTTTTTATATTTGTACGAGAGCAGTCTTTTGGCTTATTATGTTTGCGACTCCGCATTATCGTCAGAACTAAGCAATTTGTACGTGTTTCGCCACATTTTTTTCTTGAGCTAAAAATTTACCAAGTTGGAGACCACCATGACAAAGTAACTATATTAAAAGTAAACGGGTTGAATAAATGAAGAAAAAACATTTTTTGCTCCAATGTCTATAGACCCAAGTTAAAAAGTAAGTAAATATATTGTAGGAGTTTTTGTGAAGAATTTACCGTGTATTTCTTGCACTTTATTCCCTTGTTATGATTTATTCTAGTTGATATAATGAAAGCTATAAAATTGGTAAGTTCTAGAAACGGTATAGATAGGTAGGGAATAATATGATTCAAAGTAGTTTGAAAACTGCAGAGGATATTGCTACTGAAATGGGGAATGCCTCGGATGCGATCCAGACCGCGGTTAGTAAACAGATTCCTCATGCGGAAAAAACTACTCTCGCGGTGAATGCTAAGGCACAAGAAGCGAATCAAGAAGCAATAAAACTAGTTCAGCTTTTTAATCAAAGTTTTCAAGAAACGATCGAAAATATCCATACAGTTGCAAAAGAATTTGAGCGGACGGACCAGGAATTGGATACTGCGATCAAACAACTTTTACCAATTAATGAGGCACTTCGGGATTTAAATACGTATCAAAAGGCGAAAAATGGGTGATCTTCTATGTCGGTGAATGAAATTAATCGAATTAATTTAAGGCTACAAGATCTACAGGACAGGCAGGAACAAAATCAGCGTGCACTAGCCGAATATGAACAAACAGAGAATCATTTTCTTGAAATAAATAATCAGGGTGAGCATTTGTTTGAGCGCTTATATAATGTGTGGCATGAGGATGAAGAGTTAGCCAATGCAATTGAGTACGATAGACTAGAACTGCAACATTGCAAACGGCAGATTTTACATGACCTTGATAGCAAAAAGAACGAGTTAATGAAAGAGAGACAAGAATTATTTTATTTGGAAGAGAACTTATACGAATTGAAGCGTTCGATTGAGCGGGGGGAAGATACATGAGCCTAAACATGTATTTAGGGGAAACTGATGCACAAAAAAATAGTGCGAATGCGATTTGTATCGAAATTATCCAATCAATGGAACAAACGATATCTTCAATTACTTCCTTTACCCTAGCATTTTCTCTACAAGGTAAAACATATCATTCCGCTAAAGTTTTCATGACTCAAACATATCTTCCGCTTGCCGAAGGAATTATTTATTTATGTGAGGAATTAATTCGCCAAAATGATAAATACCCTAGTGATTTTAGAGCACAAGTAGCGACGACAGATGTTGTGGAGCAAGAAGTTAGGGAGCAAATCCAAGAAATTACCCGGATGATAACAAACCTTGAAACATTAAATGAAAATACCCCCATATTTGAAGTATCCATTCTTATTTACAAACATATGCAACGGAAACTTGAGGAGAAATTAGAAAATTTATATATGTTTAATAGTGCGTCTGCGAGTAATTATGATACTGCGCTGCAACTTGCTAGAAATGTAATGCTTGGCCTTAGTCAGATTCAAGGTGGAAAGGGGTTTAATCGTAAAACCGGAACATTTAGTACACAAGGAATGGATTTAAGCTGGATTCAGAAACTAGACGAGATTCATTATACACGAAAAGCGAAAGCTAAATTTGGAGATTATCTTAAGGGTTATCCTGGAGACCTTGAAAAAATTATTACGATTATTAAATATGAAGAGAGACATCCAGATTATGTGGAAACGACGGATGAATTTCTTACTGTTTTGGATGCGAAAGATAGGACGGAAATTAAGTATTTAATGTATGTGGCGGAGGAGCCGTATCGGACGCTGGCGATGAAGTATTTGGATAGGATGGAGTTGATTTTAGTAGAGGTAGATCCTGATAAGAAGAGTCAACCGTCCTATTTTATGCATTCAGATAATACAATCACCTATGTGTATGAAAGAGATCGTACGAATGACCGGGGAGCATACTTTACTTTTTTTCATGAACTAGGGCATGCGATTGATTATAATTATGGTGTGGACAAAGACATGGATGACTTTTATTCAAATGTTTATCAAACTAATGGGAAGACATTGGCTGAACATATGCATGGGGATGTAGAAAATAGAATACGGACAGAACTTAGAAATGAATTAAATAAGGCAGAATACGATGAAATTAATGTTTCAGATAAAAAGAAAATGATAAATAATATTGTGAAAGTAGCGATTCATAAAGGACCGTCATCGGATATAGATTTGACAAATGCAGAAGATGACTTATTTGGTACTATTCAAACCCAGATATCAGGTGAATTATATGCTGACGAACATCATAATGTATCTGATGTTTATGGTGGGGTAACTTTAAATGAAATCTTAGGAAGATGGGGTCATCACGAGCTAGATTACTGGATTAATGAAGACACTCGTGAGCGAACGAATGAACCAAACAAAGAAGGATTTGCTAGTTATTATGGAAGCATCATGATAGAAGATGGAGAATTTAGAGATGAACAGATAGAGAGTGTCAATGAATACTTGCCTAACTCCAAACTACATATGGATGAAATGTTTGACAAAATAAATGAAGGTGTAAATGAATGAAAAAACAACTAAGCTATTTATCTATTTTTATTATTTGTTTATTATTACTCGGTTGCCAGTCATCTACAAATCAAGACAAAGATGAAACAACGAGTCAGAAGGATATAAATGAAAAGGAACTAAATAGTAATGATAGTGAGGGAAGTCATGTGACGCAAAAAGATATTTTTGATTTTAGGCATATCGATAAAGCTCCAGAGGCAACGGAAAAACATTCTATCAAAGAAGTGATTAAAGTCTTTTTTGATGAATGGTCTATTGATGTTCCATATGAGGCGGTAGCAATTGATATACAAAATAATGAAATTTATATTAATCCTATCATCAGTGGTCGTGGGCTCCGTGCTCAAGGTGGGATTGTTGAGATCAATGGGGCAGATCAGGTTCATGAAATTTTGGGAAAATATGATGTCCAAGAATGGAAAACTGATTATACATTTGAAGATCCAGGCACTTATGAAGATGGGTATAGTTGGAAGTTATGGTTGCAGTTTGAAGACGGGACGGTAGAAAAACATTCAGGAGAAGGGACGGATGTAGAAAAACTTACACCTGATAACTTTCGTGAATTTGCGAAGGAGTTAAGAAGCTTTGTTGAAGAAAAACGGAAAAAAGTGAAATAAATAAAGATAAAAAATACGAGAGATTATTCTCGTTTTTTTATTTATAAACGGCCTTCGCTCACTGCCTTTTAAGTTCGTAAATAATCATGGTAGAGAAGCTTTTGGATGCTGACAGACCTTTTTTGGCAGAAAGTATAAATTCTTTCTTGACTCGCATAAATGCAACTAAGGCATTCGCTGGAAAAGCTTGGCGAATGCCAAGTTTTCTAAACGCTTCTTTATCATCTTTTAGTCCCTCATACGTTTCTTTTCGTTCAGCTAACATCTTGTTATAGACAAAACGAACACAGCCGAAGGTTTTGTGTATCATCAAGGCCTGTTCATCTGTTGGATATAATCGGAACTTATACGCTTTATTTTGTTTAGCCATATCAAATCACCTCCCCTATAAGAATATATGTTCCCATTGTATCATGTGGAAAAAATTTTGGCTATCCCAACCGAAATTCATCTCCCCCTTACCGCCTAAGCTACGCCCTTCACACGCTTGAAGAGGGAGACTTCTTTCGGAAGTGCGTTAAAAAGGTTTTGTAATCATTAATAATATGATAATGAAAAAAATTATATTGGTAATTCGTTCATAAAAAAACAATTCTTTTGAAAGTTCATAATATCGTTCAGGAATATGCTCTCCTTCATGTTCTTTCAATATTTTTTTTATCGGTTTTGACTTTGGAGAAAGTAGGAAAGGTCCTGCCCCTAAAGCGATTAGAAAAAGTACAAGACTGCTTATGAACCAAATTTGGCCAAATAAATATGGGCGTAATATCCCCATAACTAATCCTGTCAGTAGCAGTAGTGTCCCACCAATCATAACAAAAATATGGATTTTGTTTCGGATTTTATAAACATGTCTTAATTCCGTCATCGTCTCGGCTTTTGTAACTATGTAAATCATGACAAATCCCGGCCCTAAGCCAACGATAGCAGAAAATACATGAATAACGACAAGAACATCATAAAAGGTCAAAACAAAAACCTCCAAACTGCTTTTAGTTTACAACTAAACCATACACTATTTCAACAATTGGAGGTGTGATTTTTTTCACTATTTTTATAGTTCTCCTATATATCGATTTAAAATATTATCAATATCTTTACCGTAAGTTTCTCCAAATAAATTGAGGTGGGCTATTAAATAATATAGCTGATAAATCGGTTTAACATCCTCATAATCTTTTCTTAAAGGATAACTTTCCTCATATGCCTCATAAAACTTATTTGAAAAACCACCAAACAATTCAGTATATGCAATCTCAAAATGACGATCACCATATAAAAACGAAGGATCAACAATATATGGTTCTCCACCTGGTCCGACTATCCAGTTGCCTGCATAAAGATCTCCGTGCAAATGAGATGGTTCCACAAAACTCGGAACCCATTCATTCAATCGTTCCATTAAAAGCTCCATCCGCTTACGACGAGTTCCGTCAATTAACCCTTTTTGGATTCCTTGCTCCAATTGTGAACCAAGTCTAAACGTTCGAAAATATTCTAACCAATTTGCATTTAGTTCATTCGGTTGCGGTAATAAACCAATATATGTGTCATTTTTAAATCCATGCATTCTGCCAAAACATCGATGTAACTCAGCTAGTTTTTGTCCTAGGATCACTTCCGTTTTATCTGTCTTTGCCCCTTCTATCCAATCCAATAATAAAAAGGCTTTTCCAGGTTGGTCAGAATAAGATAAATAATTTGGAACTGAGATTGTACCTGTTTCTTTAATAATTCTTAATCCGGTTGCTTCGCTTTTAAAAAAATCTTTTGGTGAATTAGCATGGAATTTCATGAAAAATTCTGCATCTATTGTTTGCACATAATATGCTTCATTAATTGAGCCACCTTTGATTTTCTTAATCGTTTGTAATCCGGAGTAATCTCTGCCATTTTCCAATGCAATTTTAGCTAGTCTTTCCATATTTATATTATCCATTTTGCTGTCTCTCTTTCCACATTTTCAAAGGTTCTCCGCCTTCTTGAACATTTTCTACAGCCAGTTCGACAGCCCTCTGCATAAATTGAACCAATTTTTCATCCCCCTAAGACAATAGCATTATATGTTATCTTAATATAATTGAATGTTAAGTTCCATTTTTCATCACAAATTTTTTAAAGTGCGTGTTCAAAAAGGAGGATGAAAAGAACCAAGAAGTTCGAGGCGGCGCAGTTTCGAGCAGCGGAATGTATGCATTTAGATACATGAGTAGCGGAGAAACAAGCCAACGAGCTTCCACAGGATGTGGTGACTTCGACGTTCGACACAGGACGTGTCGGTATTTAGTCGAAGTTCCCCTCTTGATGAGTCATTTTCACCGGACTTTTTGAACATCTTCTTAAAGTTTAAAACTAAATTGCATTATTCTTTTATTGTATCTTATTTATCAGTTTATTTCTTATTAATGCTTAATTTGCTACATTCAAAGGGTTAACGGTATTTTTCTAGAAAATTATAAGCGAACTAAAACACAATATAACTTTTTTTAGCAGATAAGAAAGTTTAAAACTTTCCTACTGCTCACTGGCTAAAAACGCGACGTCCTGGGACTGCACTTTCGTTCGTCCCACCGTAATGATTTGTCGCAAAGCCAGTACTAGCACGTCAATCACTCGTAAGTGCAACTCATACTCTCGCCAAGGCTTGCACTTACTTAGCATAAGTGCAAACATCACCTCTGTCTTTCGCCAGGAAGGCCGACTAAGAACAGGCTTTGCGCCTAACGTCGGCATACCCCTTTGAAGGGGCATGTTTTCTTTAACGATAAGCCAAGTTTTCTAATATGTCATGCAACAATCAATTGTTATTCATAATTAATTTTCATATCACCAAGTTTAATCCAGCCGATTTTCCTTAATATTACGGTAAAAATAATACTTATAATTGCGGGGGCTACAATATGCAACATGAAGACAGACCAAAAAACCTTCATGGAAAAGCCCATCGCTTCAAACGCCATGATCTGACCAACAAGTCCGCTCGTACCCATTCCGGCACCAGCTGTGTTATTCGTCATTTTAAGCCAAACAGTGCCGATTGGTGCTAGAATCATACCCGCTATGGTTGGTGGTATAAGAATGGCTGGTTTTCTTAAAATATTAGGTACTTGTAACATGGAAGTACCAATAGCTTGAGCTAAAAAGCCACCAAATCCGTTGTCGCGGTAACTTGAAACTGCAAACCCTATCATTTGCGCTGAACATCCAATTGCAGCCGCTCCTGCAGCTAATCCATCAAGCGAAAGCATAAAAGCGATTGCTACACTCGAAATAGGTGCTGTTAACGCCCATCCCATTAATACAGCTACCAGAATTCCCATAATAAAAGGTCTTTGCGCTGTAGACCAATTAATAATTTCACCGAACCAAAGCATAAATGTGTTTATCGGCATTCCAATTAATTTACCTGTGATATAGCCGACAAGAATTGTAACGAAAGGAGTCACAATTATATCTACTCTCGTCAGGTTATACACAAGTTTTCCGAACTCAGTTGCAAAAATAACAGCTACGTAACTTCCTGCTGGGCCCCCAAGTTCTGCTCCGAATGCTCCGGCAAAAAGAGCTGAAAACAATACTAGGGGCGGTGCTTTTAATCCATATGCAATAGCGACACCAATCGCCCCTCCCATTACTTTTGAATCCATTGCAAACTCACCGATCTCGACAAAAAACGCAAGACCTAACTGTTCCCCAATCGTTTTAAAAATTAATCCAATAATTAATGATGAAAATAGTCCCAGAGCCATATAACTTAATGCTTTAATGATATATTCCTGTGCAGATAAGGTTATCCCTTTTCTTGCTAAATAATGTTTCAAGCCCTTCCCCCCCTAAAGTATGTGAATATATTCACATTCATTCAATTACTAACATTATACGACTATACTTGTGTCTTGTCACCTGTTTCACTTCTTGTGAATAGTATTAATGAAGAGATA
>NZ_JBPPZG010000042.1:10110-22405 GCF_051918545.1 Pseudogracilibacillus amylolyticus (SeqCode)
GTAGCCTAAAAGCGTACAAAAATAGAGTGCTGAAAATATTGATGTAAAAGAACAACCGAGAATAACTTGACACATACAATGAAGAGACGGTATTTGCTAAACAATCGTTATTTGGTTATAATTTGGTTGAATATGTTAATAAAACACATGAAATGGGGTATCACTCATCATGAATGTTAAAAATAAATCGGCAATAGCCGCCATTATCCGAGAGCGACGTGCGGTTAAGAAAGGATACACGAGTCAAAAAGTTGAAGAAGAAACCGTGCGTGACTTGCTAGAAGATGCAATTTGGGCGCCTACCCACGGCATGAGACAACCATGGCGTTTTATCTTTATTGATAAAGAGAATTTACCGTCTTTTGCTAAAAAAGTATCCCAAACCTATACTCCAGATATGCAACAAAATCGGGAAGAGTATTTAAATGAACCAAATGCGATTCTTGTCGTAATTATGGAAGAGCCAGAAAAGCAAAAACAATGGGAAGAGAACTACGGGGCTGTTTCGAGTTTGATTCAAAATTTCTGGTTACTTGCTTGGGAACAAGACTTAGGAGTTGTTTGGAAGACAAACCCTCATATTTATGACCCTAAAGTAAAAGAAATTTTGAATGTAAGTGAAAATGAAAAAATTGTCGGTTTTATCCATCTTGGATATTTTGATAAAGAACCGATTAAAAAAGATCGTATTGCTCTTGATGAGAAATTTACAAAATATGTAGGTTAAATTTTTAGAAGTGCATAAGCAATTAGCGTATGCACTTTTTTGCTGTTAAGAAACATAGGGTCGCCGCCTTGATTTGGGATAAAGCCAAAATTGCGCTTCCGAAGAGGCTGCAGACACGTAGGACTGCCACGATCGTTCGTCCCATCGAGGATCATTTGCTCTTTCTGCAGGAATCAACTGTCCGTCGCGGAAGGACTGTTTCTATTTGAACTACTGAAGGTATATAACTAAACTTATCAAAAAATTATTTTTTGTCTTGACATTTCATTTTTTATATTTTATGATAATTACTAATCAAATAACTTGCGATGAAAAAGAGTAGTAATTTACTTTTAAGGTACTAAAGAGAGCCAGTGGGGGTGCAAACTGGTGTAACCTAGTAAATGAATGGACTTTTGAGCTTTCAAAACTGAAACTTTACGGAGTAGGCTTTGACGAACTCGTCTCTACGTTAAAAGAGACAAATAGAACTATCATGTTCTATTTACCAAAGTGAGCTATAATTAGCTAATAAAGGTGGTACCGCGAAGTCCTCGTCCTTTTTTCGGATAGAGGTTTTTTTGTTTTTTAAAATTTTTTAAAGTAAATTAATCAGTTAAATCTAGGCGTAAGAGAAGTACGTTTTTAAGGAGCATTACAGAGAGCTGGGGATGGTGGAATCCCGGTATGTGAATGAGAACGGAATGGACTTACAAGAGTTTTCTTGAAAAACATCTAATGTTTAGTAGGGAAAAACGTTTTTCCGACGTTACACGGATAGGATATCGGATGTTTGAATCCCGTATCTGATTAGAGATAAAGAAAGTGAACTTTCTTTAATCTGAGGTGGCACCACGGTTAAAATATCGTCCTCTACAAGCACATAGTATGTGTTTGTAGAGGATTTTTTTATTTCACGGAGGTATTAAAATGATTAAACAAAAAATTAATTATAAATTGATACAAAGAAATGCAGACACTCTAACACCTGTTGGGATATTTAAACGGCTAAAAGGGGAAAAGAAATTTTTGCTTGAGAGTTCCTTCCAACATGAAACAAAAGGAAAATACTCCTATATTGGAGTAAATCCCTATCAAGAAATAGTTGGATATGGAAATCAAACCAAAGTGATGGATCTAATAACAAACGAAGAGAAAACCTTTAACCAAAATGTAATAGATTATTTGAAGGAAAACTTACCAAAGTTCGACTGTGACCTTCCCCTACCTTTTACTGGTGGAGCAATTGGTTACGTCGCATACGATGCAATTCGACAATTTGCCGATCTCGGTGAAGAATTAACGGACGTGGCAAACATGCCAGATTACCATTTCATGATGTATCATACGATCATTATTTATGAACATCGTACAGAAAAAGCTCATATTTTAACGATTAATCTTGATGATTCTACAGAAAAGGATTTAGAAGAACGGTTATTACAAATAAGTAACCAGCTTGACAGACAAATTACTATCCCGGATCCAGAAAATAATAACGTAATATTTAAAGCCCAAATTTCAAAAGAAAAGTTTATAGACAATGTTAAAAAGGCGAAAAAACATATTGCAAACAATGAAGCAGAGCAAATTGTCTTATCCCAACGAATGATTGCAGAACTGAATGGAGATCCATTCTCGTTTTACAGAGAACTACGAACTGCCAACCCGTCACCGTATATGTTTTACATTGATTTTACGGACTATTTAATTATCGGCGCTTCCCCTGAAAGTCTCGTGCAAACAAGTGGGAATCAAGTCGTAACAAATCCAATTGCTGGAACAAGGCCTAGGGGCATTTCCATAACTGAAGATGAGGCATTAGAGAAAGAACTATTATCTGATCAAAAAGAACTTTTAGAACACGATATGCTTGTTGAATTAAGTAAAACTGATTTATATACAGTTTGTGAAAAAGCCAGCATACATGTACCTGTTTATAAAGATGTTATTAAATACGAACATGTTATACACATCGTTTCTGAAGTTCATGGTCTATTGAAAGAAAATAAAACGAGTTTGGATGCGTTAATTGCCTGTTTGCCTGCCGGTACGGTTTCAGGTTCGCCAAAAGAACGTGCGATGCAAATTATTAATGAAATTGAAATGGAACGAAGAGGAGTTTACGCAGGAGGGATTGGATATATTTCATTTAATCATGATATCAACTTAGCCATTGCCATTCGATCTCTCGTCATAAAAGACAACAAAGCATATTTACAAACTGGCGCCGGAATTGTAGCTGACTCTGTCCCTGAGAAAGAATATGCAGAGACACTTCATAAAGCCAAATCGTTAACGAATTTAAACGGAAATAAAATAATGGAAAGGAGTTCTTCTAATGAAAAAATATCTTGAAAAATTAATGAACCGTGAAAGCCTAACAATGAACGAAATGAAAGATGCGACGAATAATTGTTTCAGTAGTGACATTACAGATACAGAGATTTCTGCTTTTTTAACAGCACTAAGAATTAAAGGCGAAACAGCGGATGAGATTGCTGGGATTGTTGAGGTTATTCGTGCTCAGTCGGAAATGAGTGAAATAGATTTACCTAATGTAATGGACAATTGCGGTACCGGCGGAGATAGATCAAACAGTTTTAATATAAGTACTACTACCGCGTTTGTCCTGGCAGGAGCGGGAGTAAGAGTAGCGAAGCATGGAAACCGCAGTATTTCCAGTAAAACTGGGAGTGCCGATGTCCTCGAACATTTAGGTGTCTCGCTCTCTTTTACAAAAGAGCATACCGAAGAATTATTAGAAGAAAATAACATAGCATTTTTGTTTGCTCCACATGTTCATGCAAAATTACGTCCGTTTATGAAAATCCGTCAAGAATTAGGACTGCCGACTATTTTTAATCTTATTGGCCCACTTACAAATCCAATTGAACTGGACTCCCAATTAATGGGTGTTTATCAAAGAAATACATTAGAAACAGTAGCCGAGTCACTTAAAAAACTCGGTAGAAAACGTGCAGTAGTTGTAAATGGTGCAGGATTTATGGATGAAGCATCATTGGCTGGAAAAAACCATCTCGTCTTACTTGAAAATGGTGAAATCACATCGTTTACCCTCCACCCTAGTGAAGTTGGATTGCCTACTTATTCGAATAAACATATTCAAGGTGGAGACGCAAAAGAAAATGCCGCGATATTGCTAAGCGTTCTAAACAATGAAGCAAGTCCTTATTTAGATACCGTTTTACTTAATGGAGGAATTGGACTATTTGCCAATGGAAAAACCGCCTCCATTCAAGATGGGATTGAACTAGCTCGTGAAAGTATTGCGTCAGGTGCGGCTTTAGATCGTTTGAATGAATTAGTTAAATATAGTAAACAACTTACAAGTGAGGCGATATAGACAATGACTATTTTAGATAAAATTATTATCGAAAAGAAAAAAGAAGTGGCGCGGCTCCTTGATCAAACGTTTGATCAAGTGGCGATTGATAAAAAAGTAACATCGTTCCAACAGTTAATAAAAGAAAAGTCAACGATGAGTGTTATTGCCGAGATTAAACGAGCTTCCCCTTCTAAAGGAATAATCAACGCCAATGTAGATCCTATAAAACAGGCAAAAATCTATGCAGAGAATGGAGCAAGTGCTATTTCGGTATTGACTGACACTCCATTTTTCAAAGGAAGCATGGATGATTTACGGGCTGTACGAGAAATCGTGGATATCCCAATCTTATGTAAAGATTTTATTATCGATAAGATTCAAATTGATCGTGCCAAAGCAGCGGGAGCAAATATTATTTTACTGATTGCAGCTGCACTGACTGACGATGACCTAAAAAAATTATACGAATATTCGCTAGAAAATGACTTGGAAGTTTTATGTGAGGTTCATAATGAAGAAGAAATGGAAAGAATTTTACAACTTAACGCTAAAATCATTGGCATTAATAATCGCGATTTAAAGACGTTCCACGTTGACCTTGATACAACTAAACGACTTGCCAACATGGTAACAGATCCCGAAACGATTTTGATTAGTGAAAGTGGTATTCAGACACAAGCAGAGGTAGAAACAGTTGCAAAAGCTGGAGCAAAAGCTATTTTAGTCGGGGAAACATTAATGCGCGCAAATAATGTTGCAGAAACGATCCATCATTTTCAAATACCTTTATCAAATAAAGCGAGGATATAACATGCTTGTTAAAATATGTGGAATTAAAACATTAGATGCTGCAAAGACGGCTCAAGAAGCTGGAGCCGATTTTATTGGATTCGTTTTTGCGCCGAGTAACCGAAGAATTTCCCCTATAGACGCTGCCAATATTACGAAACAATTATCACCGAAGATTAAGAAAGTCGGAGTTTTTGTGAATGAGTCTGTAGAAAATATTAAACATATTGCAAAGTTAGTTGGATTAGATTACGTTCAATTACATGGCGATGAACCGGCACATTTTGCCGCTCAATTACCTTATCCAATTATAAAAGCATTTTCTATTCACACAGTTGACCCGAAAACAATCCACCAATACCCTTGTGATTATGTATTGATTGATAGCCCTGGTGAAAAATACCGTGGTGGCTCCGGGAATGTATTTAATTGGAAGACGATCGATGAATTACAAATTGATAAACGTAAATTAATTTTAGCTGGTGGTCTAAATGAGGCAAATGTCCAGCAAGCAATTGAATCTGTGCAGCCAATTGGTGTAGATGTATCAAGTGGCGTTGAGACAGATGGCGTGAAAGATATTCAGAAGATACAATCATTTATAAAACAAACAAAAAAAGAACTCACACAGAAAGGTTGAAATAAATTGACGTCTTATACAATGCCAAACGAACAAGGCCGCTATGGAAGTTTTGGAGGTCGATTTGTCCCAGAATTACTAATGCCGGCTTTACTAGAATTAGAAGAAGCATATGAGGAATCTAAAAAAGACGAGACTTTTCAGAAAGAATTAGATTATTATTTAAAAGAATATGTTGGTCGTGAAACGCCACTTTATGAAGCTGAAAATCTATCTCGAAACCTTGGCGGGGCAAAATTTTTCTTGAAGCGAGAAGATTTAAACCATACGGGAGCCCACAAGATTAATAACTCGATCGCGCAAGCTTTACTAGCTAAACGCATGGGGAAGAAAAAAATTGTTGCTGAAACGGGTGCCGGTCAACACGGTGTTGCGACTGCTACTGTGTGTGCATTATTAGACCTTGAATGTATCGTTTTTATGGGGGAAGTTGATGTGAAACGCCAAGCTTTAAATGTGTTTCGCATGGAACTTCTCGGCGCAAAAGTCGAAAGTGTTGCTCAAGGAAGTGGCACGTTAAAAGATGCTGTTAACGAGGCGTTGCGCTACTGGGTGAGTCATGTAGAGGATACTCATTATATTCTTGGCTCAGTCGTCGGCCCACATCCTTTCCCACAAATTGTCCGTGATTTTCAATCTGTTATCGGTTCAGAAACGAAACAGCAAATGCTTGATAAAACAGGAAAGCTCCCTGATCATGTCATCGCAGCGGTTGGTGGAGGAAGTAACGCAATGGGGATGTTTTATCCGTTTATTGAAAATAACGGAGTCAAATTATACGGTGTCGAAGCAGGTGGTCTTGGTCTTTCATCCAATAAACATGCAGCAACTTTGACATCCGGAAAAACGGGAATTTTACACGGAACAATGACAAAACTATTACAATCAGATGCGGGCCAAATACAAGAGGCATTCTCCATTTCGGCAGGATTAGACTATCCTGGGGTCGGCCCGGAACATAGCCATTTAGCCGAAACAAAACGGGTGACTTACGATTCTATTACAGACGAAGAAGCACTTGAAGCATTCCAATTATTATCTAAAACAGAAGGGATAATTCCTGCCTTAGAAAGTTCGCATGCAGTAGCTTATGCAATGAAACTTGCAAAACAAGTTAGCCCTGATGAATCGATCGTCATTTGTTTATCCGGACGAGGAGACAAAGATGTACAACAAGTAAAAGAAAGATTAGAGGGAAATCAAAATGGGTAAGGAGAAAATCAAAAACTATTTTAATAACAAACTTGCAAACAATGAGAATTTATTTGTCCCCTACATTGTCGCGGGAGACGGCGGACTTGAAAAGTTAAAAAGTCGAATAGAATTTCTCGAGGAAAGTGGTGTTGCTGCGATTGAGTTAGGAATTCCTTTTTCAGATCCCGTTGCAGACGGTCCTACCATCCAAGAGGCTAGTATACGAGCTTTAGAGTATGGAACAACTTTAGCAAAAGTTTTAGAAATTCTAGAACCTTTTAAAGAGGAACGCAAAGTACCTATTATTTTAATGACATATATCAATCCTATTTATGCGTACGGGGTGGAAAGGTTCGCAGCAGACTGTAATCGAGTTGGCGTTGATGGCTTAATTATTCCTGATGTACCACTAGAGGAGGAAGAGGTTGTAGCAACATCTTTCTCAAAGCATAATATTGCTTTTATTCGTCTTGCAGCACTTACTAGCACACCTGATAGATTAAAAGAAATAGCAAGAAGATCTGAAGGTTTCTTATATGCCGTTTCAGTTACTGGAACAACGGGAGCAAGGGCGGCTCATCATGAGCGAGTTTATTCTTATTTGGAAACATTAAAACAACATAGTAATGTACCAGTACTAGCTGGTTTTGGTGTATCAAGTTCAAAACAAGCACATGAGTTGAGCAACTATTGTGATGGTGTGATAGTAGGGAGCAAAATTGTTGATCTGCTTCATCAAGGAAAAGATGAAAAAGTACGTGCATTGATTAAAGAAAGTTTATAAGCTTTTAAAACTCTATGTATCGACTCAGCGATCCGTCACAAGCTCTATTTTTTAAAACGGGGCTATTCGAAAAGAAGTTTTTTCAATCTAACTTATATAAACAAAGCCCGAGAACGCTGTTAAATCAACATTCCCGGGCTTTAAATTCGGGTAAATCACACCCTGTAACAGACTTTTTAGACAGCACCTTTGGAAATTAAACTGTTTTTGGCACTAAGTTAAAACATCTTTTATAAATCCACTCATAATCCTTTAACGTTAAATCTCTTGGATTTCCAACTGTTTGTGGATCTTTCAGTGCTTCTTCCGATAGTCTTTCAATTAAATCTGGTGAAACCCCTTGTTCTTCGAGACTCGGAATATCTAAATCTTCTACTAACTTGTATACTTCATTTACAGCTGCTTTTGCTGCTTCTTCTGTCGTCATATTTGACGTGTTTACTCCAAGTGCTTTAGCAATTCGAGCAAATTTTGCTGGATGACCTTTCCAGTTGTACTCCATAACAGGACCCATCATTGCTGCTACACATTGTCCATGTGCCACCGGAATAATGCCACCAAGTGTTTGAGACATCGCATGTGCTGCTCCAGCTGATTCGCTACCATATGAAAGACCTGCGAGCATGGCAGCTTGCGCCATACCGTAACGCGCTTCGATATCTCCACCATCAGCGTAGGCACGACGAATATATTTCGCCACATACTCTATTGCCAGTAATGCCACCGCATCAGTTATTGGTTGTGCATAATGCATTGTATAACATTCAATCGCATGTGCTAGTGCATCAATCCCAGTCATTGCTGTCACATGTGGGGGCATAGACACATGAAGTTCTGGGTCAATAATCGTTAAATGTGCTGCAATTAATGGTCCGCCCGTATTAAACTTATACTCACGTTCTTCATCAGTAATAACTGCCCATTGTGTTACCTCAGAACCAGTACCTGCTGTTGTTGGAATTGTTGTTAATGGTGGAATTCGATTTTCAAGTGGCTTTTTACCTTCTGCCGCTTCATATTCCAAAACAGATGCATTATGTGAAATCTCTACTCCAATTGCTTTTGCCGTATCCATTGAACTCCCGCCACCGACTGCAACAAGGCCATTACAGTTAGTCTCTTTATAAAGCTGAGAACCTTCTCCAACAGAACGTACTGGAGGATTTGGTTCTACTTTATTAAATAAGACGATTTCGATTCCAGCTTCTTTTAATGATGCCTCTACAGGCTTTGTTACACCAGCTTGATAGATTCCAGGGTCTGTTACTAGTAAGGCTTTTGTCACACCTAAATTTTTAACTTCTTCTCCAACATATTGCGTTGCACCAATTCCATGTTTGATGGCTGTTGGTACTTCAAATTGTTGGAATGTATGCATATGTTCAACTTTCATATTTAATCCCATTTAAGTTCCTCCTCGTATTTAAATTCCTACTTTTTATATCTGATATTGTTTATTTTTCTTTCGTTCCAAACCAATTGATTGTCTCTGGTTGTAGATTAACGAAAACATGTTTTTGTTCTTGATATTCCTCTAATCCTGTTTTTCCTAATTCACGACCAAATCCGGATTGTTTATAACCACCCCAAGGTGCCTGCGGGAAGTAGATATTAAAATCATTAATCCAAACAGTGCCCATGCGCATTTTCGCGACACAACGCTCTGCTTTAGCGAGATCTTTTGTCCAAACTCCACCAGATAGTCCATAAATAGAGTCATTTGCTAAGGCAATCGCCTCTTCTTCGGTCGTAAATTTCTCTACTGTGATGACAGGACCAAATCCTTCATTTTGAACAACAGACATTGCTGTTGTACAATTCGTCAAAATCGTTGGCATATAAAAGAAACCATTTTTCAGTTCTTCTGCATCTGGCTGTTTACCACCGATTGCAACGGTTGCACCCTCTTCAATTCCTTTGTCTACATAATTTATTACCTTTTGTAAATGCGCTTCGGAAATAAGTGGACCCATTTCTGTATCTTCCTCAAATCCACTTCCTAATTTAATATTCTTTACTCTTTTCACCAATGTATCTACAAAGTCATCATGAATTGCGTCTTCCACAATTAATCTTGTCCCCGCTGAACATATTTGACCGGCATGGAAAAAGACAGCATTTAATGCTTGATCTACCGCAATGTCAAAATCTGCATCGGCAAAAACAATATTCGGATTTTTACCTCCAAGCTCTAATGCGACCTTTTTCACCGTATGACTTGCTGCTTGCATAACTTTTTTACCTGTTTCAATTCCGCCAGTAAACGAAACAAGATCGACATCTGCATTTTCAGAAAGCTCTGCCCCTACCGTATTACCAGGTCCTAACACAAGGTTTACAACACCTTTGGGTACACCTGCTTCTTCCATTAATTCAAACACTTTGATCGTTGTTAATGGTGTAATCTCACTCGGCTTCATAACAAGTGTATTCCCAGCAACAAGGGCTGGAGCGAGTTTCCAGGATGCTTGCAAGAGGGGGTAGTTCCATGGTGTAATTTGTGCACAAACCCCTACTGGTTCATAGACAACTTTACTTATGGAATTCGGTATTGGAGACTCAATTATCTCTCCTCCATCTTTATCCGCAATGTCTGCATAATAGGCGAATACTCCTGCAATATCTTCCATATCCCAACGACTTTCTTCCAACGTTTTTCCAGTATCTAACGTTTCAAGCTTTGCAAGTTCTTCCATATCTCTTTCAATTAATTCAGCTATTTTTCGAACTACATTTCCTCGCTCAGTAGCAGACATCGTTGACCATTTTCCATGATTGAAAGCATTTCTTGCAGCTAAAATAGCTTTTTTAGCATCTGTTTTATCACTCTCTGTTACTTTCGCGATCACTTCTTTATTAAAAGGGTTAATAATATTTCTACTTTCGTTCCTCTCGGCATGAACCCATTTTCCATCTATAAATTGTTTTTTAATCTGCAAATGAACCTCCCCCACTTCCGTTAAGTTTGTTAAGAAAAAATTTAACGTTCTGAACAATATTAATTTAACATATCAAAAAATCATTGTCAAAGCTATCATTTAATATTGACAAATAATTTGTATACGTTAATATTATTTATGTTAAGTAAACTACGTTAAGAAAAAATTTAACAAAGTAAACAATATTTGAGGTGTACAAATGAACCTTTCTCATAATGATCGAGCTCTAAAGACAATAGAAGAAGCTGAGAATATTGTCATTAGCGGCATTGCAGAAACAATGGACCTTTATGGTGTTACTCCTTCTACAGGGCAACTCTATGGAACCATGTATTTTAAAGAGGAAATGACATTAGATGAAATGCGTGATGAACTGGGAATGAGTAAACCAAGTATGAGTACAGGCGTTAAGAAGTTGCAAGAAATAGAAATGGTTAAGAAAGTATTTCAGCGTGGGGCAAGAAAACACAAATTTATTGCCGAAAAAGATTTCTTTAACTCTTTTATCGCTTTCTTTTGTCAAATGTGGGATCGCGAAGTTAATACAAATATGGCTGCAATTAAACAAGCACAAACTCTATTATGTGAAGTGCTAGAAGATACATCCGTTTCTCCTATCATACGGGATAATGCGGAGAGTAAATATCAATTACTCGAAGAATCTAAAAAATACTATCAATGGTTAAAAAGACTTGTAAAAAGTATTCGTACAGGAGAGATATACGAATTTTTACCTAAAGATCCGCCAAAAAACAACTAAATTTCTATGGGAGGAATCTATGAGACATAAACTGATTAAGTATGTGTTGGTGATAGTAAGTATTGTTACATTAGGGTTATTAGCTGCATGTGGAAGTGAGGATAGTGCTAATGATAACGAAGAAGCAAACTCAAAAACTATCGAAATGGGACAAATTAGTTGGGCAGAAAATATCGCCGTAACAAATATGTGGAAGGTCATATTGGAGGAAAAGGGGTATAAAGTGAACTTTAACCTTCTTGATATGGGGACAACTATGGCAGCACTTGCAAATGATGAACTTGATGTTAGTTTAGAAGTATGGTTACCTGTTCAAGATGCTAGTTATTTGAAACAATATAATGAAGAAGTCAATTTTTCGGAAGAAACGTGGTACGATAATGCAAAGGTCGGTCTCGTTGTTCCGGAATATATGGACGAAATAAATAGTATTGAAGACTTAAATAAACATCATGATTTATTTGAAGGTGCCATTGTTGGATTTGAACCAGGCGCCGGAACAATGGAAGTTACTGAAGATGTTATTACAGAATATGAACTAAACTATGAACTGCTTCCAAGTTCTGAACCGGCAATGGTGACAGAAATAAAAGAAGCGATAGAAGCAGAAGAACCTATCGTTTCTCCACTTTGGAATCCACATCGTATTTTTTCTGAGGTCGATTTAAAATATTTAGAAGACCCTAAAGAAGTATACGGTGGAGTAGAAAAAATTCACCATGCAACTCGTCAAGGCTTTGAAGAAGACTTTTCAGAGGTTGATCGTTGGTTAAAAAACTGGAAAATGGATGACGAACAAATTGGTGAATTAATGAGCTATGTAGCGGACGCAGAAGAACCTATTGAAGGAGCTAAAAAATGGGTCGAAGAAAACGAAAGCGTTATAAATGAGTGGTTGAACAAATGAAACTCTTAAAGAAGCTGAGACAATAGTATTTTATCCATAAACTGTGCAGTAAAGTTCAAATAGCAACAGTCCTACCGCTACGGAAAAAACTTGACACACTTTTTACCCAATTTATCGGTGAAATACCGCTTCGGCAGAATACTACGCTTTCCACGGGCACGGCTTCAGCCTCCGAAGCACAGGACGTGCAAGTGCAGGTGTTGCGACAGGACGTCGCGCACTTAACC
>NZ_JBPPZG010000043.1:0-22248 GCF_051918545.1 Pseudogracilibacillus amylolyticus (SeqCode)
CCCAGAGTTTTTAATTACCGTAAAAGGCTTGGGCTACAAATTCACTGTAGAGGATGAATAGGTTGTGAAGTGGAAGATAACCGGAAGATATATACTTTCCATCGTCTTAGTCGTTATTCTAGTTGTTTTCATAAACATTTTTATTATGTTTACTTTATTAATAGCCCAGTCTATATTTAACATACCGATATTTCAAGGGAACGAAACATCTCCTGAAGATTTTACAAGACAATTTGAAGAGAATATAAATATTATAAATAGTAATGTAACGATTACCGAACTAGGAAAAAAAGCGTTGATTGAAAAAAATGCATGGATACAAATTTTAGATGAAAATGGTAAGGTAATCTATAGCTATAGAACGCCTGAGGGAATAACGGAAAAATACACGCCAGCGGATATCGTTCAAAATTATAAATATCAGGAAATTGCGAACACAACGGTTTTTGTTAGTGGGAAAAAGGAAAAATCCATTACGGACAGTTATTTTATTGGGATAGAGAATCCCAGTTTAAATCGCTATTTTATTTCATATAATAATCGAGACATATATCAAGTTGTTAAGGTAGGTGGAATTGTTTTTATGATAGATATTTTCATCGCCTTGCTAATTGGCTATTTTTTCAGTAAACGGCTAACACAACCCTTGCAAACACTCATTAATGGGATTAAAAGATTGGCAAATAAAGATTATGCTGTTCATTATTCACCTAAAGGCGTTTATAAAGATGTCTTTAACAATGTAAACTTTTTATCCGATCAGCTAACAGCCAATGAAAGGGAAAGAAAGAGACTGGAGAAAATGAGAGAAGATTGGATAGGAAATATTTCCCATGATATATAAACACCACTAGCATCCATACAAGGATATGCTGAATTGATTAAAGATCCAGATTATCAATTTCCTTTAGAAGAAATAAGGGAGTACGCTGGAATCATTGAACAAAAGTCATTATATATCAAAGAGGTGATGGAAGATTTAAATTTATCAACAAGATTGAAAAACAAAGCACTATCGTTAAATAAAAAAACGGTTAATCTTGTTACTTTATTAAGAAATATGGTGATTGATATATTAAATGATCCTAAATACGCTAATCGTAATATCGTATTTCATGTAAATCAAGAAAAGATTCCTGTAGCAATTGATGAACTTCTTTTTCGAAGAGCAATCAATAATTTAATTTATAATTCAATTGTTCACAATGATGAAAATATACAAATAGATGTAATTGTAGAAAAAAAAGAACGAACACATCTAACAATAAAAGATAACGGTAAAGGCATTGAGAAAACAGAACTCAACAAAATCTTTGACCGATACTATCGAGGAACAAATACAGGAGATGCACATAAAGGTTCTGGACTTGGAATGGCGATCGCCAAAGATATTATTCAGGAACATAATGGAGAGCTTACGATTAACAGTGAGATTGGTCAAGGGACAACGATTGATATTACATTGTGAAGACCCTAGTCTTAAATAGGGTCTAACCTTGGAAAACTATGCATTCTCCAAGCCTTTAAGCGATTTGCTTTAGTTGCACTTATGCAGTAAGAAAGGATTTATACTTAACTGCCAAAAAAGCGTGATCTTCTGACCACGCT
Source organism: Pseudogracilibacillus amylolyticus (SeqCode) (assembly GCF_051918545.1). NCBI lineage: Bacteria > Bacillati > Bacillota > Bacilli > Caryophanales > Bacillaceae > Pseudogracilibacillus > Pseudogracilibacillus amylolyticus (SeqCode). The sequence continues at coordinate 1,609 of NZ_JBPPZG010000043.1, forward strand.
TTTAATAAAGTAATTAGTTTAGTAGACTTTTTATAGAGGATGTTCAAAAAGTCCCGTAAGAATGACACTGCGAATTTCTTCGTTGGCTTGTTTCTCCGCTACTCATGTATCTAAATGCATACATTCCGTTGCCGGGAACTGCGCCGCCCCCGAACTTCTTGGTCCTTTTTATCCTCCTTTTTGAACACGCACTTATAACAATATTTATTGTATTCCGTTTGGATTTTCTCCATTTACAATTGTAATCACTTCGTTTTTTCCTTTGCAAATTCCTTTCAGAATCCTTTACAAGCTGTTTAGTATTCCGATAAATGAGTATGATACAACTCCAACATGTATTTTATACTACATCATAGCCTTGATCTTCAACAACTTCTTTCATATTTTCAAACGATACTTTTGCTTCGTCATAAGTAACTTCCACTTTACCATTGCTTAAATCTACTTCTACAGTAGCCACTCCATCTAATCCTTTAAGTGCGCTTTCTACTGACATTTTGCAGTGGCCACATGTCATCCCTTTAACATCTAAGGTTTTTGTTTGCATGTTTTCACCCCCTTTCAAGTTATGAAAGAAGAAATTAAATCTTTACTTTCTTTAAACGTAAGGAGTTAGAAACGACACTAACGGAACTTAATGCCATGGCTGCACCAGCAATCCATGGTGCAAGTAACCCAATTGCTGCAATCGGGATTCCCGCTGTATTGTATCCAAAAGCCCAGAAAAGATTTTGACGGATATTTTTAATCGTAGCATGGCTGACTTTTATTGCTTTTGGAATAAGTAATAACTCACCACCAAGAATCGTTACATCAGCAGCTTCAATTGCCACCTCTGTACCTGTACCAATAGCAATTCCAATATCGGCGATTGCTAATGCAGGAGCATCATTTACCCCATCCCCAACCATGGCAACTTTTTTACCTTGTAATTGAATTTCCTTTATTTTATCCGCTTTTTCTTCAGGTAATACTTGGGCTATCACTTGGTCAATGCCGACCTGTTTTGCAATTGCTTGTGCAGTTCGCTCATTATCTCCTGTTAACATGATGACTTCTAAACCTTCTTCTTTTAACTCTCTTATCGCTTGTGGCGCTGTTTCTTTAATGGTATCTGCAACAGCAATAACTCCGCGATACTTTCCATTTATAGCAATTAACATCGCTGTTTTTCCATCAACCTCGTAATCAATCAATTCTTGTTCCGCACTACCTACATCGATTTGGTGATCTTGCATGAGTTTTCGATTTCCGACAAGAATATGATTATTAGATATCGTAGCTGCAATACCGTGTCCAGGTATTGCCGTGAAATCATCTACTTCAACTAAATCGATATTTTTTTCTGTTGCATGGGCAACAATGGCTTCAGCAAGCGGATGTTCAGAGCCTTTTTCTGCACTAGCTAACAATTGTAATGTTTCTTCATCACCGGAAAAGTCAGTTACTTCTGGTTTTCCTTTTGTGATGGTTCCTGTTTTATCAAGAACAATTGCCTCTAACTCATGAGTTCTTTCTAGGTGCTCTCCACCTTTAAAGAGAATTCCGTTCTCCGCAGCCTTTCCCGTTCCAACCATAATTGATGTTGGTGTTGCAAGTCCTAGGGCACACGGACATGCAATAACTAGAACTGCAATTGCCGCAACTAAAGCTGATTCAAATTGACCGGGCTGGACAAATGCAATCCACACGGCAAATGTCAGAATCGCAATTACTACAACAATCGGAACAAAATAGCCAGAAATAACATCAGCTAATCGCTGAATTGGTGCTTTTGATCCTTGAGCATCTTCCACTACTTTCACAATGGATGCTAGGGCAGTATCTTTCCCTACTTTTGTTGCTTCCATTTCAATCGAACCATTTTTGTTTATCGTTGAGCCAATGACGGGTGCACCTACTTCTTTTTCAATTGGAATCGATTCTCCTGTAAGCATTGATTCATCAACGGCTGTTCTACCTTTTGCTATCATACCGTCCACTGGTATTTTCTCACCTGGTTTTACAATTAAGCGATCACCAACAGCAACTTCCTCAACAGGTATCAAGACCTCTTCACCGTCTTTTATGACGCGGGCTTCCTTTGCCTGTAAACTGAGTAATGAAGATAGTGCGTTCGTTGTCTGGCTTTTTGCCCTTGCTTCTAAATACTTACCAAATAGAATCAACGTAATTAATACAGCACTTGTTTCAAAATATAGATGTGGTTCGTATGCTGGATTCCCAATCGTCTTAAATGCTTCATATAAGCTATAAAAATAAGCAGCACTTGTACCTAATGCAACAAGCACGTCCATGTTTGCTCCGCCGTTACGAAGGTTCTTATAGGCACCAACATAAAATTGCCAGCCGATAATAAATTGAACGGGTGTTGCTAATACAAACTGAAACCACGGATTCATAAATATATCCGGTATCGTCATATTAAATAAATGAACCAACATGGTTACTAATAGCGGTGCAGCTAACACGGCTGAGATGATTAATTTCGTTTTCATATTTTTAATTTCTTTTTCTTTGTGGGTTTGCTTTTCTTCGGCCTCAGCTTTAGGTTTAGCATCATAACCAAGGTTTTTGATTTTATCAATTAATGCTTTTAAATCCAGTAATCCTGGATTGTATTCGATCGATGCCGTTTCTGTTGTTAAATTTACTGCTGCAGATTTTACTCCGTCTTGCTTATTCAATACCTTTTCGATCCGGGTTGAACAAGCAGCACACGTCATACCAAATACATCTAGCTCTACTTTCTCTGTTAAGACACCATAGCCGACATTTTCAATTTTCTTTGTAATATCTTCAATAGATGTTTTTTCAGCATCAAAGTCTATGGTTGCTTTTTCTGTTGTTAAATTGACTTGTGCTTCGACTCCGTCCATTTTATTTAAAACCTTTTCGACTCGAGTGGAGCAAGCGGCACAAGTCATTCCTGTTATTCCAAGTGTTGCGTGATTTGTTTCGCTCATAATAACCTCCTCCTTATTTAGAAAACTGCTTTAATACACTCATTAATTCTTCTATTGTTTCTTTTCCTTCTCCTTGCTTAATCGCATCACTGACACAATGATTGATATGCCGCTCTGTGACGGCAAAACCAACATTTTTTAATGCGGATTGAATGGCACTAATTTGTACCAAAATGTCTACACAATAACGATCTTCTTCTATCATTTTCTGTATTCCACGAACTTGGCCTTCTATACGTTTTAAACGGTTAATGACTTTTTGTTTTTCATCTTGTGTTCTTGGTTTGCTTGGGTGATCATTTAAAAATTTTTCCAAATTAATCACTTCCTTTTCCTTTATATTTATACTATACCCCCATATAGTATTTATTGTCAAGAAATAACTTCATATTTTGTAAAATATCTTGGCAGATGGGAATGTATAAAAACTTTTCCCACCTGCATGTTAAGAAAACTAAGAATATCAGTACACCATACACTGGTAAGGTATAATATTAAACAAAAATACTCACTGACAAAAAGCAGTAAGCTGCATAATGATATCTATCCTACATTTAATAACTTCTTTAGCTCTTCTTTATTCCTTTCAAACCCGATCATGCTTTTTGATTTTCTCCTCAATCCTAAGAAGAAAGATTGAGAAAATACAAGTGCTGGAACAATTTTGTTTCCTGTTATCTTAATAAGATCTTTTTCTTTGGATGGTTGTTTTATTACATCGTATTCCTTGTGAGGAATATGATGACTTTGCAAGAATTTTTTCAAATCTTGGCAATCCGAGCAAGTAGGTCTAGTGTAGCTTCAAGTTGATAGTTTTTCATCTCCAAACCTCAGAAATGAGTAAAGAAATGAACAATAAGCTCAGATGAGGGTTATTCTGTGCTTTCTAATATCATTTTATATCAGCACTTATACAGAGAAATTATAAAACACTTACTTTTCTGCTGAGATTATTAAAAACATAGGTCTTCTGTTTTCATCTTTCATTTCCGGTACATTCTTTACCATTTCTTCAGTAGCCATAGGTTCCTTAACTGCATTTATTTTAAAACCAGCTTGAATTATATCATTGATATAAGTAGAAAATGTTCGATGATATTTAATCACATTTTCTGTTAGAAAAGTTGTTTCTCGAACTCCTTCTGATTGATAATTATCCACTGGCCAATGGAGACGTTTCCCTTGATCATCATAATACCAATCTTGTTCGTCCCGAGAAGTAAAAATTGGATGTTCAACTGAAAAAATAAAAGAACCTCCAGGTTTTAGATATTGATATACCTTTTCGCAAACTGTTTCAAAAGATTTAATATAGTGAAAAGCTAATGAACTGATTACGATATCAAATTGTGCGCCTGAAAAATTAATGTCTTCAATTGGAATTTTAATATACGTAATTAAAGGATCAGCTGTTTTTTCGCGGGCTATTTCAAGCATTTTTTCGGATATATCTACTCCAATTACTGAACTTGCTTGGTGTTTACGTGCGTACCTGCAATGCCAACCGAAACCACATCCCAAGTCAAGTACACGTTTATTTTTAAATTCTGGCAATAAAGCTTTTAAGACTGGCCATTCTCCTGCACCCTCAAGACCTTTGACTGACCGTGGCATTTTTTCATATTCAGAAAAAAATACAGCATCATCATATTTGTTTTGTTTCATTGTTTTTACATCTCCCAATTGTTAGATAACGAAAGAAAATTCTCTTTTATATATTTTTAGGTGCAATACTTACTAGCGAACAGTGCCTAATCGTAGAAATTCATATGCTGGTGACACACTTATTAAACATTAGCCTTATCCTAGATTAACGAAAAGCGCTCATTCCTCTCACACTTCTCAATCCCGCAATGTACAGCTATTTTATTCTTGCTTCCTTTGCCAATAATAAATCGCCAGTTGCGTCCGATCCCGAAATTCTAATTTATCTAAAATCACAGATAGCATATTTCGAACAGTTCCTACACTTAGAAAAAGTTGTTCCGCTATTTCATTGTTTGACAGCCCTTGAGCAACTAACTCCACAATATCAATCTCTCTTTTCGTTAAACATTCCAATGCCTTTTTGTCTGGTTCCATGATCGTTTTTAAAACATCTGCATCTAAAACAGTGGAGCCTGCTTTTAACGCCCTGATTTGATGCGCCATGTTTTCAATTGATGACGACTTTACTATATATCCCTCTGCCCCCGCTTTTAAAGCGAGTCTAATATTCTTCTCATCCTGAAACGTTGTTAACATCATAATTTGAATAGAAGGCCAATCTTGTTTTATTCTCTTCGTACATTCAATTCCATTCATTATCGGCATTTGAATATCCATTAAAATCACATCTGGTTGTTCTTTGATACATAATTCAATCGCTTCTTGTCCATTTGCTGCTATATTAGCAACTTCCAAATCCTCTTCCTTCCCAAGTAATAGCTGCAAGCTTTTACAAACAAGTGGATCATCATCAACAATTAATAGCTTCATTTATCAGCCCTCCTTTTTTCCAAAGGAAAGACACAGACAAGTAAAAATCCATTATCACAATGAATCGATATACTTCCTCCTAAAGAACGGGCTCGCATTTGCAGGCTCCTTAAGCCACTTCCTGTTTGATTTCTTTTAGTGATCGTTCCATCATCTTGAACACTTAGCCTCACAATGGTCTCCGTAACACTTAATTCCACTTCCACTATTTTCGCATTACTATGCCTAACGACATTCGTTAATGCCTCCTTCAAACAAGCTTGCAAAAGACTCCAATGATGTGCCGGTACTTGTAGCATATCGCCTGATTTTTTCCAATGCACATCGACTAGATGAAAATGCTGTACAATATTTTCTAACCTTTCTACTCCCATTAACGAAGTCGGCGTCATATTATGCACCGTTTCCCTGAGGCTTTTTGTACTCCGCTTTAAACGATTTTTTACTTCCTCGAACAGCTTATCGGCTTCCTTAGAATCTTGCACATGTTCATAAGCTTGTAAAGCAAGTAATGCGCCTGTTAAATCATGCCCCAAATGATCATGCAAGTTTCTAGATATTCGATACCTTTCCATTAATTCAGCCTGATGGGAGATCGATTGATTAGCCTCCAATAATTCTAACTTTACTCGTTCTAATTCATACCTAGCCTTACGTTGTTCATCTGCTTCTAGCTTATACGTTTGTTGATTTTTTAAAGTCAGCAGTGAAAAGGAACCAAAAAAGAACGCCTGAAAAAAGAACCAAAATAAACTATTTGAGAATGCAGGAAAAAAGGATAGACTAATAAATAATAAAAGAGAAAATAGCCATTTCCCCTTTAAGGCCAGTTCAAAAATAGGAAATGCTAGACCATAATAACCGATATCTGTATATGGGTAGAATAAGAAACAAATGAAAACATCCATTAAAATTGACCAAATCGGTAATGTAAACCGCCACCGTAAACTAGTTATTATCAGTAAGAGGAGGATAAGAATAAAAGAACTAATCATAAAGTCGCCATTTATCCATAAATGAATAAGAACACCTATCATTAAAAAGCGCCAACCATTTACAAATAACATTGGATCCATTAGCTTCTTCATCCTTTTTATCCCCTTTCATTATTGAATTTTCCTCACACTCCCAATAATGATAAATACAATTGTATATAACCATAATACCCCATTAATCATTAGAAAATCGAGAATATCTTCACCAAAAACAACCCAATCTAGTCCTTCCGCCAGCCAATAGGTTGGGAATAGAACCGCAATTCGTTTTAGCAAATCAGGGAATATCTCAATTGGAATCAATAATCCACCTAATATCACTACGATAAAAATAAGTGACATATAAACGAGGAAAGATACCTCTTTTTTACGATAAAGAGAAATCCATGCCAAAGCTATCGCTAACGAAGCAAAGCTAAATGACACATATAAAAGGAAGAGCCAAAACGGTTGATAAAGCTCCTGCCCTAAAAGCACACCACCATATATAACAAGGACACACTGTAGAATAAGAATAACCGAATAGGCTAGAAGGTTTTGACTTAAATATTGGAAGTGACTTACTGGTGCAACAGCTAAACGTTTCACTACTCCTTTTTCCCGATCCTCAAGAATAATGGTAGCCAATCGTATACCGACAAACAAAATTAAAATCCCAAAATATTGATAACCATATGGAAGAAACGGCCATTCCTCTCCATTAGGAAAAAAAATAAAAGCTATCGGGAAAAGTGTAAGGAAAATTAAATTAGTTGCATTACCGAAACTCCTTTTTAAAGCAAATTTAAAAATCGTCACTCCATTCTCCTCCTCCCTAAAATGAGCATCACAATAAATAAGATGATAATCGCACCTAAGAGAATATTCGCTTGAAACCAAGCATCACCGGTATTCGATTGACCCATCTCGTGAACTGCACCTATTGATAAAGTGAGCGGATTTCCATAGGTTCCAAAAAATTCAAAAAAAGCATTTTCAGGCATTGGAAAAAAGAATCCTCCCAATATTACAAAACCAACCCCGTACACTTCACTTAATCGCTCGGCAATTTTATAATTTTTCACAGAAAAAGTGAAAATCAAGCAAACAATAATGGATAAAACCGCCATCAAGAAAATAATATAAATTGTCCAGACCCAATTCTCCCAAATAACTCCTAAAACGAGTCGCGAATATACCATTAATATGACACCTAATAAAATGGAATAAACTGCCCCGCACATCATAATGGAAAAAGCATACATCGTTTGATTAAAAGGTAACACATACATTCTCATTTTGTTTTTTGTAAATAAATCAGTGTAGATAAGATACATAACAATGGAACCACCAAATAATTGAAAAACAAATACCATTTGCATGGCATGTTCATCTCTAAGAGGCTCTCCTGTTTCTGTCATAACCCCCGCAAGTATATATGAAAAAAAAGTGATAAGAATGATGGGAACGACCAGTAGCAACAACAAAACGATATAGTTTCTAGCCATTCTAAGTGCAGTATATTTGACTGTAGAAAGAACCCGCATTATTCTTCCCCCTTATCCCTTAGCTGCTTCCCTGTTAACGTTAAAAAGACATCTTCCAGATTTGGTTTATCAGCTTGGATTCCAAGCACGCCTGCATGCTCTTTCACAAGTGATATGATACGATCTAAATTACCTGAACCAACTTCTGAAATAATTGTTATTTGGCTCCCAAAGACAACTACCTTTTTCACACCAGCAATATCCTCTAGTTTTTTCATAGGAATACTATTAGCGTCGGTCACGTCAATTCTCACTTTTTCTTCATGCTGAATGGTATCAATTAATTCCTCTACTGTACCCTCTTTGATGATTTGACCTTGATCCATAATCACCACTCTAGAAGCAATTGCTTGAACCTCTTCCATATAGTGGGTCGTATATAAAATCGTTGTACCATTATCCCTTAATTTCCTTACCGCTTCCAAAATATAATTTCTTGACTGTGGATCAATACCGACAGTCGGCTCATCCATAATCAAAAATTCCGGCTGATGTGTCAGTGCACAAGCGATATTTAACCGACGCTTCATCCCGCCTGAAAATTTAGTTGGCACTTTATTACCCTTATCTCCTAAGCCGACAAACTCCAACGCTTCTTCTACTCTTTTCTTTTTTTCTGCTCCTTTTAGCCCATAGACACCAGCAAAAAATTGCAAATTCTCTTTCGCCGTTAATTCTTCAAATACTGTAATTTCCTGTGTTACAAGACCTATTCTTTCCTTGTTTTGATTGGAAAAGGGATTTTTCAACTGTCCGAAAAGTTCTACCTTTCCTCGTTCAAATGGAGTCATTCCAGTTAATGTTTGAATTAACGTTGTTTTACCTGCCCCGTTCGGACCAAGTAAACCGATAATTTCTCCTTCTTGAATATCTAAATCGATATAATCTAGCACGACATGTGAGCCATACCGCTTCACAACACCTTGCATAGAAGCAATAAGCATATTGTTCACCCCTTCTTTTCGCGTTAGCTCAAGTATGACAATTTCTATTTTCCGTTAATAGTTACATTTGTCACTAAATAATGTATTTTTAAAAGATGGAACCCTTCAAACTGAGTTGGAAAATGATCCTTCAAGCGGACAATTGGATTTTCATTCAGCGAATTTGGAAAAAATTCAGCGCGCACCGTCTATAATTCAGCGGCTTTGACGAGAATTTCAGCGAATAAGAAAAAAATTCAGCGATTCACGAAAAAGTTCAGCTTAAACGCTTTATCCCATCATATAATAAAGACCGCCCATGCTGTAACATGAACGGTCTGCAATCCCTTTTATATTATTGAATGGTTCGGTAATATCGCGAGAAATGATGTTCTCGCAATCGATAATCATGAATGGATCAAGAGTCGATCCTCATCGCCGTATACACGATGAACGAAGTATCCGGCATTTCCCCTCCATTACAGATTTCATCATCATTGTAAAAACTCTCCATCGGCGCTAGTAAAGATTTATCCCCTTTACTCCACTTCCTCCAGGAAAGATAAATCAATTAATCCAGTTATATCGCTTGAGTCAACATAGCCTGCATCTTTACTAATATCCGCCATTTCTTGAATTACTTGTTCATTTACATTTGTCGTCACTTCCAAGCGACTAAATGCCGCCTCAGTTTCTTCTTTATCAATTTCTTTTCCCGTTAATTCTTGAATATGATTGATTACTAAATCTTGTGCTTCTTCTGGATTTTCTTTGATGAACTCGACTGCTTTCTTATGTGCTGTTAAATATGCGGTTGTTAGTTCCTCGTTTTCAGTGAAATCACTTGTAGCTGCAACAACTGTATTTGTTGATTCTTTTCCCCAAGCAAATTCATCCCAGCCTAAAAGTAGCTTTCCATCTGCTTGCGTTTCTAATATATATCCCCACGGCTCTTGTGTTGCCGCAGCCTCAACGGAACCTTGCGTAAATAATGTCGCCGTCTCTGCTGGCGCCGCTGCAAATAATTCAACCGTACCACCACTAGATGTAGCATCTAAATCCACTTCTTGTAAAGCTTTTCTAAGCATCACATCTTGCGTACTTCCAATAACGGGGATAGCTACTTTTGTTCCATCTAAATCTTCTAAACTATCTATCCCACTATCTTTAGTCACCGCAAGTACGGCTCCACCATTTACTGCACCGGAAATGATATGGAACTCTGGATTTTTTACATAAATGTTTAATAACGGACCAGGTCCAACTGTTCCGACATCAATCTCCTTAGTTTGCATCGCTTCCATGAATAGCCCACCATTATTAAATTGCATTGTTTCGATTGTTACTTCATTACCAAACTCTTCTGCAAAATAATTATTTTCAAGTGCTACGATCGTTGCGACATGTGTTAAGTTTGGAAAATAACCAATTTTAACAGTATGATCACTGTCGTTTGAGCATCCTGCCAAAATTCCTACTAACAATATAATTGAAGCAGATAATTGTAAAATTTTCCTCATCCAAATTCCTCCTTTTTTATTTAAGCTTTATTCATTCCCCATTTAGTTTGAACAGATCGTTCTAAACGCACAAAGACAACTTGATCCATAATCGTTCCAATGACAGCAATGATAATCATTACTGAAATAACGAGATCCATCTGTCCGAGTGAACGACCGTTTTCAAGTAATTGCCCTAATCCACCGCCAGCACCTAATAATTCTCCCGCCATCAAAGCTCTCCAGGAAAAAGCCCACGCAATACGTAATCCGGAGAGCAATTGTGGGACAGAAGCTGGTACGATTACGGTTCTAATAAAGTGAAATCCGCTAGATCCTAACGTTTTTGCCACTCTTTGATATAATGTTGGAACATTTTTAAATCCACTCGTTGCACTAATTGTCATGGTCCAAGTAGCCCCGATGGTTACGATAAATAAAATCGCAAAATCATTTAGTCCAAACCAAATTATTGCCAGTGGAAACCAAACGATACTTGGAATCGATTGAAGTGCTGTTACAACGAAACCGAGCGTATCTTCCACGAGTTTGTAACGCCAAATCAAATACCCTAAAATTACACCAAGAGTGATTGCAATGGAAAAACCAATGACTATCCGACTGAGACTTTTTATAATTGCTGAAGTTATTTGTCCATTTAATAATCCGCTAAATAATGTAGTGAAAACTTCGGTTAAACTCGGAAACATAAAACTTGGTAAACCAGACAGTCTAGATGTAACTTCCCAAATCACCGCTATCATTGCGATGAAGATGATTCGTCTTAAAGTCGTAGTCATCCCCCATTTCCTCCCTTAACACCTTTTCGATTTCATTTTCTAGTATTTTCAATATTCTTTGTTCGGTGTGTAATGTTACCGAATCAAGCATAATTCCGTCTTTTGTCGTTGGAACAGAAATAACCTCTTTAATTTTCCCTGGTCTCGTTGCAAGTACAATAACACGCTCCGATAAAAGCACGGCTTCACGAATATTGTGCGTGATAAAAAATATCGTTACTTTCGTTTTTCTCCATATGTCCAATAATTCTTTATGAAGTACCATTCTTGTTTGTTCATCTAAAGCCGAAAATGGTTCATCCATTAGTAAAATATCTGGTTCCATCACCAGCGCTCTCGCGATGGCAACACGTTGTTTCATGCCGCCAGATAATTGGTGAGGATAGGAATGAACATACTTACTTAAATGCACCATCTTCAGTATGTCAAGCGCTTTTTCTTCGGCTTCTTTTTTAGTCATATTTTTCAGTTTCAGCCCGTACGTAACATTGTCTAACACCGTCAACCACGGGAACAAGCCATCTTCCTGGAAAACAATAACACGATCAGATCCCGGTTCACTTACCTTTCTACCTGAGATTTGAATCGAACCTTCATCCGCTTTTTCTAGTCCTGCAATCACATATAATAATGTTGATTTTCCGCATCCTGAGGGGCCTACAATCGATACAAAGTTTCCCTTTTCAACGTCGATATTGATATTTTCAAGAACCTTTACATTCTCATTTTTTTCATTTTTAAAACTTTTATTAATACCGTTTATCGTCAAATACATTTTTTCACCTCAAATCGTTATTCTTTCTCATTAAAACAAATCGGTTTACTGAGCATTATAGTTAATAAAAAAATAGAGACTACTAATCTCCTACTCTCTTAATCAAACAGGTCGCTTGATAAATAACGTTCGCCAGTATCAGGCGCAATACATACGACTGTTTGACTCGGATGTAATCGACGTGCAACAAGTAGAGCAGCATATACAGACGCACCACCTGAGGGACCTAATAATATTCCTTCTTGAGCTGCTAATTTATGCACTGTTTGATAAGCATCATCATCCTCTATTCGAATAATTTCATCATAAACATCTGTATTTAATATTTTTGGAATAAATCCCGGACTTGTTCCGACTAGTTTATGTTTACCCGGCTTTCCACCTGAAAGAACCGGAGATCCTGCTGGCTCAACAACATGAGTTGAGATAGATTTATCATATTCTTTCAACGTTTCACCAGTTCCTGTAATCGTTCCTCCAGTACCTGCCGTGCAAACGAATGCAGCAAGTTTTTTCTTTTCGGCTTCCATTGCTTCAATAATTTCTTTCGCAGTTGAAATTCGATGTATATCTGGGTTTGCTTCATTTTCAAATTGCATTGGAATAAAACTATTTGGAATCTCAGCAGCTATTTCTTCCGCTTTTTCAATTGCAGCCGGCATCTTTCCTGCACTAGGTGTCAAAACTACTTTTGCACCAAATGCTTTTAAGATGTTTACCCTTTCCGCCGTAGAAGAGTCAGGCATGACGATAATCGCTTTGTAACCCTTTGCAGCAGCATTCATAGCAAGACCAATCCCAGTATTTCCAGAGGTTGGTTCTATAATCGTTGCACCTGGCTTTAATAGTCCAGCCTTTTCTGCTTGCTCAAGCATGTAAAACGCAGCACGATCTTTCACACTTCTACTCGGGTTAAAATATTCAAGTTTCACATAAATTTCCGCACCATTTGGATCTGCAATTCTATTTAATTTGACTAATGGAGTATTCCCAATTAATTCTGCAATATTGTTGACGATTTTCAAACTATTTTCTTCCTCTCGTAAAAGGTTATTTTTTATTATAGCAGAAAAATCTTATAATTCCTACCTTTTTACAGTGAATTAATGTGTAAAAAAGGAAGTTCTCTCCCATTTTTTGTGCCTAATTTTTGTTCAAGAATTAGTCACATTATTCTTGCACAAATGCAGGTAAAAAGTGTAAAATAATACAGTATGTAAAATTCTAATGACTTAGAACTTTATGTCTATTTTAAATCTAAAAGGAAGCTATGAACAGACAATCCATATGTGGGCACTTGATTGTTTGGGAGCAAGTAGTGCAACCGACCTACTCAGTTTAGGGTCGGTATTTTTATGGTTACGATTATAAAGTCAAACTAAGAGGTGATTAACATAAGAATAGCTTAATTTTTTAAAAACTATTAACACATACATATCGTGGAGGAAAAAAAGCATGAAACTTTTTATGAAAAAAACAAAATCATGGAATGAATATTTTAATCATTCAAGTGAAACTGATATTGCTGAGGTTGGTGATCGTGTAAAAGAACGATTAGCATTTATGAATATCAACGAAGAAAATTTAGCTAATATTCGTGAAGCATCATCGATCCTTTCGCCTTATAAAGTCGAAATTATTAACCAATTTTATAACAATATAACGGCGGTCAATCATTTGAAAACTATCATCAATCAACATTCAACCGTTGAACGATTAAGAAAAACGATGGAGAGATATTTTGAGCAATTTTTAGAAGCAGAGGTGAATATGGATTATGTCATGACGAGAATTATAATCGGACAAGTACATAGTCGCATTAATTTAACAGTAGAACATTTTATTTCTGCGCACCATATGTTAATCCAGATTATGACGTCGATTTTGATGGAAAAATTGCACAGTCAACCGAAACGGATGATGGATACCGTTCTTTCCATTCAAAAGTTAGCAACATTTGATCAGCAACTTATCGTTGAAGTATATATGGAAGAAACATTCAAATCCCTTTTATTTGGTATTTCCGATACACTTAATTACACTACTCAATTAGATGCTTCCAAACAGTTAATGTCAGAAGTGGATAATATGAACTTGGAAAGCCATAGTGTTTCAAGTGCGACTGAGGAAGTGAGTGCGTCCATTCTAGAGGTTGCAAATCAATCAATGAAGGTGGCTGAAGGAACAGATGACGCCGTAAAATCTGCCGAAGAGAGCAAACAAATTGTCCATGACACGTTAGAAGATATAGAGAAAGTAGGTCATGTTTATAATCAAGTGGTTCTGCAAGTTGATGAACTCAACCAAGAGATAGAGAAAACACATCATGTTGTTGAAGTGATTGGACAAATAACGGATCAAACAAACTTACTTGCGTTAAATGCAAGTATTGAGGCGGCAAGAGCTGGAGAACATGGAAAAGGTTTCTCCGTTGTAGCGAATGAAGTAAGAAAGCTAGCTGAGCACACAAAGGAACAAACATTACAAGTAACAACGAATATGGAAACATTACAGAATGTTGCAAATCTAGTCACAAAACAGATGACCAATACTGAAGAATTGATTAAAAAAAGTGTGGATGGTGCCAAAGTTGCGGATGAGGCTCTAAACAAGATTATGTTAGCGATGCAAGACATTAACCACGCTACTTCACAAATTGCGGCGATGTCAGAAGAGCAGACATCAGCTGTTGATGAAATTGCACGCCGTAACTCGATTATTTCTGGATTAAGTAATAGTTCACAAGAAATTGCAAAAGAAACAGCGAATGTTATTTTTGAATTAAGTAAGCAAATGGAAGATTATCGGAATACTTTTTTTGAAACAAATATTCGTTTAAATTCTAGAGACATTATTAAGGTGGCAAAAACCGACCATCTTCTTTGGAAATGGAAAATTTACAATATGCTTCTTGGGCTAGAAACATTTGATTCCGAGCAAGTAACCTCACATGAAACGTGCAGACTCGGCAAATGGTATTATAGCGACTTGTCTCAACAGGTGAAAGAAAATCCAGCCTATAAACAATTAGAAGAGCCGCATAAAGCCGTACATCATTTTGCCAAACAAGCGGTTACTTATTATAAACAAGGAAATGTAACAGCAACTGAAGAAGCGTTTGAACAAGTAATAAATTCTTCAAACACAGTAATTTCATTGTTATCGAAATTAGAAGCTGAGATATAAACAAGGTGTTGGAAACAGAGGGGGGAAAAATGTCCCCTCTTAACATTGACAAACCTTTCTTGACTCGCTCACTGGCTAAAAAATGTTCCCAACCTAATACAACCTATAATGGCTTATGAGCGAATAACCTTTTGTTTCTCCAAACGTTTTGGTTTTTTCCAAACCATTGATAAAGCTATGCCACCAACTAAAACTATGGAAGAAAAATAAAATGGATAATCTAAATTGATATCAAATAACATCCCGCCAATAACTGGCCCTAATACATTTCCAATACTTGTAAACATCGAGTTTATTCCTCCGACAAATCCCTGTTCATTTCCAGCAATCTTAGATAAATAAGAAGTAATTGCTGGACGAATTAAATCAAATCCAACAAATAAAACGACTGTAACAATTAGTATATTTACATAGGAATTAGCAATTGTCATTAGAAATACGAGAATGATGGAAATAAGTAAGCAATATCGAATAAGAACAATTTCTCCAAGATGTTTTGTTAATCGGTCAAATAATGCAACTTGCGCTACTGCTCCTACAATTGCCCCTCCTGTAATGATAATCGCAATATCTTTCGGTGTGAATGAAAATTTATGATCAACAAAAAGTGAAAACAGTGATTCGAATGCAGCTAAACTAAAAGAAGAAATAAAGATAATCATAAAAGGTATGAAATACATCGGTACAAAAATCCGTTTAATACCCGTTTTATCCTCTTCCATTTCCTCTTCATATTTTTGTCGTTCTGGTTCACGGAGAGAAAATGTAGAGAAAATTGCCGCTATGAATGCGATGCCTGCTGCAAAAAAGAATGGCACTCGCGAACCTAATTCAGCTAAAAAACCGCCAATTCCAGGGCCAATAATAAACCCTGTTGAAATTGCGGCTGACATATATCCAAGTGCTTTCGAACGCGTCTCCATTGTCGTAATATCTGCAATAAATGCGGTAACTGCCGGCATAATAAAAGCAGCACTTATTCCACCAATTATTCTAGAAATAAAAAGTATCTCAACCGTTTTACCAAACCCGAATAAGAGTTCAGAAAAACTGAATAGAAGTAAACCGTATACGATCATTTTTTTCCGCCCAAGCTTATCTACCCATCTTCCTGCTAGCGGAGAAACAAGTAATTGGGCAAGAGCAAATGCTGCAACTAGATTTCCAACAACTGATCCCGATAGATTTAGTTCATTCATAATCGTTGGTAATACTGGGATCACAAGTCCAATACCTAGAAAGGCGATAAATAAATTGGTAAGTAAAATGGTTAATGATACATTTTGCTTTTTCATCTTTCTTTCTCCTACTTTCATCGCAATTAGAAATCTGTCAAAGAATAATATATACCTGTTTTAAAAGACGTGTCAATTTTTAAGTATCCTTAATTATTATAGTATGTGTTCAAAAAGGAGGATAAAAAGGACCAAGTCGGCTAAAGTCGCCACGTCCTGTGGCAACGCCGACACTAGCACGTCCTGTGCGTCGAAAGTTCGAGGCGGCGTAGTTTCGAGCAGCGGACTTTCACAGGATGTGATGACTTCCGTGTTGCCCACAGGACGTGGGCGGTTTTAACGGAAGATCCCCCTGCTGAATTTAGATACATGAGCAAAGATCTGGCACGCAGGAAAAGTGATCTTCTTTTCCAAGGAAACGCTTCTAGCACGCAGAAAAAGTGCTTTCCTTTTTCAAGGAGCGGAGAAGCAAGCCAACGAGCTTCCACAGGATGTGGTGACTTCGACGTTCGACACAGGACGTGTCGGTATTTAGTCGAAGTTCCCCTAATGTAGTGTCATTTTTACCGGACTTTTTGAACATCCTCTTATACGGATGAAAAATAGACCATCGTGAAGAGACAAGGCCTATAGAAAGTACGAGACCGCTTGCGTTACCCTCAGTGTGGGTCAAATCATTCATTTCAATTCCGCTAAACGCATCAAGAACACCTAACGGTCGAAATTAAAATAACATGACACCTGTCATATACAATTACTGACAGGTGTGAATTCTCACTCACAATTTTCCCAGATACAATTGGTTTAATGAAATTTTTTCTTCAAAGTGAGGAGACAGATCATGAATAAAAAGAGAATTAGGCTGTTAGATATTTTACGGGGATTTGCAATTGTAGGCACACTTGGCACTAATATTTGGATTTTTGCCCATTTGGGAGATTTATCGTATATAACGACATATGCGTATTCATCTTGGTGGACATTTGAAGACTTTTTGAGAATGTTTATCTTGTTTTTAGTAAATGGGAAACTTCTCGGCCTATTGACTATTATGTTTGGAGTTGGGCTGGAATTAAAGTATAGACAATCATTAAGGAAAGGGCAGCCCTGGCCTACTATGTATATATGGACTTCAGCTATATTAATCATAGAAGGTTTCATTCATTATATATTGGTCATGGAGTATGACATTTTAATGAGTTACGGGATTACAGCCATCATCGTATCGTTTATAATAAAAGGTGGGGATAAAATGATTTCCAACACAATGAAGATAATCGGCAGTATCCATGCCATATTAATGATTTTCCTATTAGTTGTTGGCATTCTTGGTGCAAATATGTCTTTGGGGAGTTTTTATGAAGTTACACTCCTTTATCAAAATGACACCTGGTTAGAACAAGTTCAGTACCGACTATCTAATTTTCTCTTGCTTAGAAGTGAAGCTATTTTAGTTATACCAATGAATATCTTTCTTTTTTTACTAGGTGTACGATTCATGCGTTCAGGAGTTTTTGCACCGGATGAAAGCGGAAAGCGGAAACGAAAAACATTGTTTAATATAGGAATATATATAGGTGTGCCATTAAACTTGCTTATCTTTATTCCAGGTGGCGCTTTTGATTTGCCTGTTCGATATCTTTTTGCTCCGCTCCTATCCATTGGTTATTTGGCTTTGATTGCAAGAATGGTTGAAAAAAACGAAGGGCTTTGGCTCTGGAAACAATTAGAACATATGGGGAAAATGTCCTTAAGTTGCTATGTGATGCAAAATATAATCGCTTCTTGCATTTTTTATGGATGGGGACTTGGGCTTGGAGGGAATGTCAACTCACTGACCATAATTTTAATATGGGTTCTTATTTCCTGTTTTCTCATGATTTTTTCGTCATTTTGGCTTCAACATTTTAAGCAGGGACCAATGGAGTCCATGCGCAAACATACTGCTGGTGTCATACAAAGATAAAATTTTACCCGGGGGCTGCCTACCTATGATTAATAAAATATACCCACGAGATCAAATACGGAAATATTTATTAATAGATACCTTTGCTGTTGTTATTATAACATACCTGGTCTTAATCTCAGAGTCGACGACTAGTATTATTATTAAATTGTTGCTTCTTATTCTTTTTTACTGCTCATTTTATTTAAGTCTTTGGTTTCGTGATTGGCGGCTTTTAACAGCAACTATTCTAGGATGTACTTCCCTTTCTTTATTAACTATTTATACGGATTATGCTTTTGTGTTTTTTGGGTTTATTTTTGCAGAACTATTGGGGAGGGCAAAGACAAAGATTCATATCGGAGTTGGAATGTTGTCGATTGCAGCAATGATTTTCTTTGTCCAATGGTATGAATACAGAACTTTTACTTCTATGGAATCTTCTGTAATGCTACTTGTGCTGCTTCTACAGCTTCTATTACCAATTATCATTCACATAAGGGAAAAAGCAAAAATATTAGAGAACGAGTTGCATGCAGCTAATAAACAAATTGAAAAATATATTCAAGAGGAAGAGAGACACCGAATCGCCAGAGATCTGCACGATACGCTTGGTCAGACATTAACGATGATCAAGCTGAAAAGTGAACTGACTATTCTTTTGGTCGACAAAAATAGTCAGCAGGCAAAAGTAGAATTAAATGATATTTTAAAGACATCCAGAATTGCTCTCAAACAGGTACGTGAGCTTGTAACAGACATGAAATTTATCTCATTGGAAGAGGAGATCACTCGCTCAAGATCATTACTGAAAGAAGCAAATATTGAATTGATTGTGGAGGAAAAAAAGAGTCCCTTTCTCATGAGTGTTGAAGAAACAATGCTGTCTCTTTCATTACGTGAAGCCATTACAAATACAATCAGACATAGTAAAGCAACGAAGTGTATTTTAAAAATGGAAGCAAATGAAGATTATTTTAGGATTTTTATCAGTGATGATGGAATTGGGTTCAAAAGCCAAACGATTGGAAATGGAATTCAGTCGATGAAAGAACGATTGCGAGCATTAAAGGGAAATGCTGAAATTGATAGTACATCGGATAGAGGAACAATCGTCACGCTTACTTTGCCTAAGAACCCACAAGCAAAGGAGAGTTCAGTAGTATGATACGGATTGTGATTGCGGAAGATCAACAAATGCTTCGAGGAGCGCTTACATCATTATTAAAATTCGAGGAAGATATTGAGGTAGTAGCAGATGTGTCTGATGGTAAGCAGGCTTGGGAAGCTATAACAAAGTTCAAACCTGATGTTTGTCTAGTTGATATCGAAATGCCGTATTTAACAGGTTTGGAGTTGGCTGAAAAGATCCGAATTACCGGAATTAATTGTAAAATTATCATCGTTACTACTTATGGCCGTCCCGGTTATTTGCAAAAGGCCATGAGCGCAAAAGTAGAAGGGTATTTACTAAAAGACGAACCAATTGATTATCTGATTACTTCTATTCGTAAAGTGATGAATGGTGAAAAAGTCATTAGTACTGACTTAGCCGCCGCCATACTTTTAAAAGAGGAGAGCCCACTTACCGAGCGTGAAACCGAAGTTCTTCGTCTTACCAAAGAAGGGATGACTACAAGTGATATCACCAAGGAACTTTATTTGACAAAGGGAACAATACGCAACTATTTATCATCTGCTATTCAAAAGTTGGAAGCCGAATCAAGACAACAAGCGGTAAATATTGCGGTGGAAAAAGGCTGGTTATGATTGAGAGAAGAAATATAGGATAAAGAATGATCTTCTTGTCATTTTTTATGTTTTTATATAGTATTATATGCCTGCTATATTATCAGCCATATATAGGGTATAGTCAAAACTTCTTTCATGGATCACTAACTCTAAAGAAAAGCACATTTTGCTTTCATTTACTATGCCGTAACTGCTGGCATAATAAAAGCAGCACTTATTCCTCCTAGCAATCTAGATGCTAAGTCACGAGTACTACATGCTAAGTGGCGAATAATAATGCTGAGTCGCGGGCTATACATGCCGAGTGCGCGAATAATAATGCTGAGTCGCGGGCTATACATGCCGAGTGCGCGAATAATAATGCTGAGTCGCGGGCTATACATGCTGAGTGACGAATAATAATGCTGAGTCGCGGGCTATACATGCTGAGTGACGAATAATGATGCTGAGTCGCGGGCTATACATGCTGAGTGACGAATAATAATGCTGAGTCGCGGGCTATACATGCTGAGTGCGCGAATAATGATGCTGAGTCGCGGGCTATACATGCTGAGTGCGCG
>NZ_JBPPZG010000044.1:0-22089 GCF_051918545.1 Pseudogracilibacillus amylolyticus (SeqCode)
GGGCAGTCGACTCCTGCGGGAAAAGCACGTGTCCGAAGACCCCGCAGCGGTGTTCTTCCGCGAGGCAGGTTAAGTGCGCGACGTCCTGTCGCAACACCTGCACTTGCACGTCCTGTGCTTCGGAGGCTGAGGCCGTGCCCACGGAAAGCGAACTGCCCGGAGGCGGAAATCAACGGAGCAGTTGCTAGGTTGACCGATAAATTATCAACTTAAGTTACTCAGCTGTTCATGGAAACTAGCTATAAAACTTGGAAAAAAGAAAAGATTTTCTTCCCATCCTCATTTTGAATGGATATTAATTTTTAAGCTTTTCTAACAGCACGAAGTTCATCGATAAATGCATGAGTCTCTTGTGGACTTAATGAACCTGATTTTACAACATGATCATATAAAAATTTCAAATCATCATATCGATTTAAATCGTAATCTTTCTCATCCAGTAAAATGCGATTCGCAACACCCAATTTTTCACCCAATTGTTCAAGAATGTATTTCAAGTTTTCCTGTGACGGTTTATCTAAATTCATTCAAGCACCCCACAATATGTATATAAAAATATATAAAATAGCTTAAATTTAGTTTACAATGATAGATAGAATAAAACAACCTTTTTAAAAAGCATTTCGCTTATACATAGATATGTAACGGTTTTAGTTTTTATCCTAAGGAGAATGATTATGTTTTTAAAACGTTTAGAATCAGTCGGCTTTAAGTCCTTTGCTGAACGTATTCAAGTAGAATTTGTCCCGGGTGTCACCGCAGTTGTGGGACCAAATGGAAGTGGAAAAAGTAATATTATTGATGCTATACGTTGGGTTCTTGGAGAACAATCTGCACGTTCTTTAAGAGGAAAGAAAATGGAGGATATTATCTTCCAAGGAAGTGAAACGAGAAATGCGCTTAATTTTGCAGAAGTAGCGCTCATATTAAACAATCATGATGAAAAGTTACCTATCGACTACAATGAGGTAAATATAACGAGACGTGTTTATCGATCAGGTGAAAGCGAATTTTTCATTAACAAACAACCTTGTCGGTTAAAAGATATTGTTGATTTATTTATGGACACAGGACTTGGACGTGAATCGTTTTCCATTATTGGACAAGGTAAAATCGATGAAATTTTAAGTTCGAAAGCAGAGGAAAGAAGAGCAATCTTTGAAGAAGCGGCAGGAGTATTAAAATATAAACAACGAAAGAATCAAGCACAATTTAAATTAACAGAAACCGAAGACAATTTGGATCGTGTTGAAGATATAATCCATGAAATTGAACAACAAATAGAACCGCTAAAAGAACAAGCGACAACTGCTAAAAAGTATCAGGAGAAAAAAGCAGAATTAAAAAAGGTAGAAATTGCACTTTTAGTTACAGAAATTGAACAACTGCACGTAAATTGGAAACAGTTGTTATCCGAGATTGAAGAAAAAAAACTCATAGAAGTCGAGAAAAAGACAATTATTCAGAAAAGAGAAGCTGCATTAGCAAAAGAACGTCAAGATATACAAAATTTAGAAAGAGAGATTGATGTACTTCAGAATGATTTATTAACATTAACAGAACAATTAGAGCAATTTGAAGGAAAACGGAATGTTTGGAAAGAACGTCTTAAACATTTGCAAGAAAATAAACAAAAGTTACTACAAGAGAAAGAATTAAAAACGGAACGAATCGAACAGGTAAAAAAGCTAATAAAAACAGAGAATGAAAAATTTCAAGCAGTAACCAATCACCTAGAGAAATCGCTCGCAGAGAAGGTGCAATTAGAGAGAAAATTAGCTCAAGGGCTTGATGAATTAAATGAACAAATAGAGGATCTAAAATCGGATTATATCGAGTACTTAAATGAACAAGCTGTTTTACAAAATGATAAACAAACAATAGAAAGTCAATTGGAAAAGGTGGAAAATAAGGCGAATTCGGAATCTCATGATTATCAACATGTTATTGAAAAAGAAGAGAAGTTATCTGCACTTCAAAAAGAAGCGGAAAGTACGATCAAAAAGCTCATAGACAATATTGATCATAATGAACAAGCTCTTTTGCAAGCAGAGGAAAGACTCTCGAAACAACGGGACGAATATGAAGTAATGCAACAAAAATTATATGAAGGAAATGAGCAAATAGCTACCATTACTTCGCGGAAAGAAATGCTGGAAGAAATGAAAGAAAGTTTTCAAGGGTATTTTTATGGAGTAAAAGAGATTCTACAAGCTAGTAAAGAGAATCGATTGGCAAAGATTCATGGTGCAGTAGTAGATTTAATCGATGTTCCTACAGAGTATATGACGGCAATCGATACTATTCTAGGGGCCCAAGCACAACATGTTGTTGTTCCAAACGATCAAGTAGCTCGGGAAGTTATTCAGTGGTTAAAAAAGGAAAACAAAGGTCGAGCCACTTTTTTACCAATTGAATCAATTGAAGCACGAACAATTCCCGACAGGCTGATTAAACAATTAGAAAAACAACCAGGGTTTATTGGCATAGCAAGTGATTTAGTAAATACGGAAGATAAGTACTTAAAAGTAGTTGAACATTTAATGGGTAATGTTATTTTGACAGAAGACTTACGTCATGCGAGCGCTGTTGCCGGGTTAACGAATAGAAGATATCGGATTGTGACATTAGATGGTGATGTTGTTTTCCCAGGAGGTTCGATGTCTGGGGGGGCAAAAAAGAAGGCAAATCAATCTTTGTTTACAAGAGAAAAAGAGATTGTATTATTGTCAGAGAAATTAGAACGTTTTTATACGCGGAGAGATTCCTTTATAGAAGATATGAATAATGTCAAGAATTCAATCCAGCAGCAGGAAGAATGGATAAAACAAAAAGAGGTCCAACAGCAAGAATTAAATGAAACTTTACAAAAAGAACAGAAAAAACAAAATGAATTAGCGATTAAATTGCAATCGGCTACAGATGAATTAGCAACATACCGGTTAAATAATCAGCTGAAAAAAGAAGAAGCATTAAAACTTCGAACAGATTTAAAAAATGTAACAAGTAAATTAGAAGAAATACAGATGAAAATTAAAAATATAGAACAAACAATTGAGAAACTGACTGCTGAACAAGAGGAAATACAAAATAATAAACGAAATATAGAAAATAGATTACATGAATTACAAGTTACCATTGCTGAGCAAGAGGAAAGAAAAAAGAGTTTACTTGAAAGAATAACTAGTTTGAATAGTCAACTTACTGAACAAGAAAATGAATTTAAATCTATTGTTTCTCAACTTAATGAATTAGTGGAAACAGAAAAAGATTCAACCACTGAAACAAAAATTGCCGAAGAAATTGAAAACTGTAAAAATAAACGTGAATATACAGTAAATAATATTGAATTAAAGCAAGCTGATCGTAAACGCAAAATTCAACTAATCGAAGACGAAGAAAGGGAAATTAAGCAATTATATAAATTACATGATACTTTTGTCCAAGAAGTTCAGGAAAAAGAAGTACAAGCGAATCGACTTGACGTAACGTTAGAAAATCACTTGTCTTTTTTACAAACTGAATACATAATTACTTATGAAAAAGCCTCTCAACAATATGAAAAAGTAACAGATATTGAGGCGGCAAAACAAAAGGTGGACGAAATTAAGCGTTCGATCAAACAGCTTGGGACAGTGAACCTAGGTGCAATTGATGAGTATGAGCGTTTATCAGAAAGGTACACATTTTTAACGGAACAAAAGCAAGATTTAGTTGATGCAAAAAATACGCTTTATTCGGTCATTAATGAAATGGATCAAGAAATGACGGAGCGATTTTCCGCGATGTTTTCAGAAATACAGGCTGCATTCACAGTTGTTTTTCAACAATTATTTGGTGGCGGACATGCGGAGCTACAATTAACAGAGCCAGACAATATATTGGAAACTGGTATTGAAATAGTAGCACGACCTCCAGGGAAAAAACTGCGAACGCTCGGTCTTTTATCTGGGGGGGAAAGGGCATTAACAGCAATTGCTCTATTGTTTGCAATATTACGTGCTCGTCCAGTACCGTTCTGTATTTTGGATGAGGTCGATGCAGCTTTAGATGAAGCAAATGTTGAACGGTTTGGAAGTTATTTAAAAAGATTTAGTGAAGAAACACAGTTTATCGTCATTACTCACCGAAAAGGAACAATGGAAGAAGCTGATGCCCTATATGGAGTTACGATGCAAGAGTCTGGAGTTTCAAGACTTGTTTCTGTAAAACTTGAAGATACAACTGACTTAGTCGAAGCGACCTAGAAAAACGAAAGGAAGATACGAAGATGAGTTTTATTAATAAACTTAAAAACAAATTTTTGAAAAATGAGGAAGAAGAAACGGATACGGAAATATATAAGGATGGAATGAAGAAAACCCGTCAGTCGTTTACTGATAAAATTAATGATTTAATGGCTCGTTATAGGCAAGTGGATGAGGAATTTTTCGAGGAACTTGAAGAAGTTCTAATTATGTCAGATGTTGGCGTTATGACCGTGATGGATTTGATTGATGAATTAAAATTCGAGGTTAAAAGGCGAAATATTAAAGATCCAAACGAAGTAAAAGACGTGATCTCGGAAAAATTAGTGGACATCTATTATAACGAAGATGACCAGACAATTGAAAAATTAAATATTCAAGAAAATGAACTTACTGTCATTCTCGTTGTCGGTGTCAATGGTGTAGGTAAAACAACTTCTATCGGTAAATTAGCCGCACAATTAAAAGAAGAAGGTAAAAAAATTGTGTTGGCAGCAGGTGATACGTTTCGGGCTGGCGCTATTGAACAATTAGAAGAATGGGGAAAACGTGCGGATGTAGAAGTGATTAAACAAACAGCAGGAAGTGATCCGGCAGCAGTTATTTTTGATGGAATTAAAGCAGCAAAATCTCGTCAAGCAGATATATTAATTTGTGATACAGCCGGTCGCTTGCAAAACAAAGTGAATTTAATGAATGAACTTGCCAAGATCCAGCGCGTTATTGAACGAGAAGTGCCAAATGCTCCGCATGAAGTGTTACTCGTTTTAGATGCCACTACTGGACAAAATGCAATGAGCCAAGCTAAAACATTTGCAGAAGCGACAAATGTGTCAGGTATCGTACTAACAAAGTTAGATGGAACCGCAAAAGGTGGAATTGTCCTCGCTATACGAAATGAATTACAAATACCTGTAAAGCTCGTTGGATTTGGTGAAGGGATTCATGATTTAAAGAAATTTGATGCTCACAAATTCGTTTATGGCTTATTTGCTGATATGTTAGAAGAGGAAAATGAATAGGACATGACTTAAAGGATGAAATAGATGCTTGAAAAAACGACAAGAATTAATATGTTATATGATTTTTATCATTTGCTTTTAACTAATAAACAAAAAGACTATATGGAATTATACTACCGAGAAGACTATTCTTTAAGTGAGATCGCAGATGAAAGTAACGTGTCAAGACAAGCAGTTTATGATAACATAAAAAGGACAGAACAGTTATTAGAAACATATGAAGAAAAGCTTCAGTTATATAGTAAATTTCAACAGCGTCAAAATCTTTTAACCGAGTTAAAAGAGAAATCCAAACAAGAAAAATTATCAGATCAATTAGTAGAAATAATTGATGCTTTACAGAAAATAGACTAGGAGGACACCTTCTATGGCATTTGAAGGATTACAATCACGTTTACAAGAAACGATAAAGAAAATAACTGGTAAAGGAAAAGTTAGTGAACAAGATGTAAAGATGATGGCAAGAGAAGTACGCCTTGCTTTATTAGAAGCAGATGTTAACTTTAAAGTCGTCAGAAGTTTTATTAATGAAATAAAAGAGCGTGCTGTTGGTCAAGAAGTAATGGAAAGCTTAACACCTGGGCAACAAGTGATTAAAATAGTTCAAGAAGAACTGACGAATTTAATGGGTGGTGAGCAAAGTAAAATTGCAACGAGCGATCGCCCACCTACTGTTATCATGATGTCAGGACTTCAAGGTGCTGGGAAAACAACAACAACGGGAAAACTCGCTAATTTACTACGAAAGCAATATAATAAAAAACCACTTTTAGTTGCTTGTGATATTTATAGACCGGCTGCAATTAAGCAATTGCAGACACTTGGAAAACAATTGGATATCCCTGTATTTGAGATGGGTACGGAAGTAAGTCCAGTTGAAATAAGTAAAAAAGCGATTGAATATGCAAAGGAAGAACATCTAGATTATGTGCTTATTGATACTGCAGGACGTCTCCATATTGACGGCGAATTAATGCAGGAGCTAGCAGATGTTAAAGAAGCGGTGAAGCCAGATGAGATCTTTCTAGTTGTTGATGCGATGACTGGACAAGATGCTGTTAATGTTGCTGAGAATTTTAATGAGCAACTAGATCTTACAGGGGTAGTGCTTACAAAGCTTGATGGAGATACCAGGGGCGGTGCAGCTTTATCTATTAAAGCGGTGACTGATAAACCAATCAAATTTATTGGTACAGGAGAAAAGTTGGATGAACTCGAAGAATTTCATCCAGAACGAATGGCGTCACGAATTCTTGGTATGGGTGATGTCTTAACATTAATCGAAAAAGCCCAAGCGAATATTGATGAAAAACAAGCTCAGCAATTGCAAGAAAAAATGCGCACAATGTCCTTTACATTTGACGATTTTCTTGAACAAATGAGCCAAGTTAAACAAATGGGACCATTAGAGGACCTATTAGCTATGATTCCCGGTGCCAACAAAATGAAAGGTATGAAAAATGTTCAATTTGACGAAAAGCAATTAGTCCATGTAGAAGCGATTATTCAGTCAATGACAAAAGAAGAAAGGCAAGACCCTTCTATAATGAATGCGAGTCGAAAAAGAAGAATTGCTAAAGGCTCTGGCACTAGTGTGTCTCAAGTAAACCGTTTACTAAAGCAATTTAATGATATGAAAAAAATGATGAAACAAATGACGAATATGCAAAAGGGGAAAAAAGGGAAAGGATTCCAATTACCATTTATGTAGACTGTCATGTAAAAACACTTTACAGTCTGTCTATTCCATGTTAATATGTATAATTGTGTTAGATGAAATATAGGAGGTGCAAGATATATGGCAGTTAAAATTCGTTTAAAAAGAATGGGCGCAAAAAGAAAACCTTTTTATCGTATCGTTGTAGCTGATTCTCGTTCACCACGTGACGGACGTTCAATCGAACAAATTGGTACGTATAACCCAGTTTCAGATCCAGTAGCTGTTAAAATTGATGAAGAAAAAGCATTAGACTGGATGTTAAAAGGTGCAAAACCAAGTGATACAGTCCGCAACTTATTCTCAAAAGAAGGTATTATGCAAAAATTTCACGATGCGAAAAATCAAGTAAAGTAGTGTGATTACATGAAACTTTTAATTGAATCAATCGTGACACCGTTAGTCGACCATCCGGAAGATATCGTTGTGAATATGCGGGAAGAAGATAATAAGATTGTCTACCATTTAACTGTTAACGAAAATGATGTTGGTAAAGTTATTGGTAAAAATGGACGAATAGCCAAAGCTATCCGTACCATTGTTTATTCCGCTAGACAAGAAACAAATAAACGCGTTTTTTTAGATATTATGTAATAAAGAAGGGAAAAGGAAGAACTTTTCCCTTCATAAATATTCCTCTTTTTAACTCCGCAATTTAACATACCGTTTTTATAAATAGTTATACATATACTTCTTATAAACAGTCCTTACAATGATTGTCCTTCCTTGCATTTACGTCGAAATCTTAAGAGAGTGAGGCCAAAAGATGCAAATAATTAAACGAGTTCAAATCAAACAAGTAATCACAGAAAAGAGTAAAGAAGAATTACGTAAAAAATTCGAACAAAATAAAATTCAATTAGAACGTGAGTGTCAACAACTATTGTTTGAGCAAAGAAAACTAAAAAATAAACTGAGTAATACTTCTAAGATTGAAATAAAAGAACGATTTGATCAAGAAATTAATAGTCGAAAAGATAAAATAGCAATTATTGATTTTAAATTAGAACAGCTTGAATTACTTGAGATTGGCAGTGAAATCATTGAACAAGAATTCGATGCACTCGTCACTGTTGAAGTTGGCGCTAATTGGGAAGAACTTGTAAGTAAGCAATCGATCGTTATTAAAGATAATATTGTAGAAAGAATTGATTATAAATAAGGTGATTTTATGTTTGTAGTTGGAAAAATAATTAATA
Source organism: Pseudogracilibacillus amylolyticus (SeqCode) (assembly GCF_051918545.1). Classification (NCBI taxonomy): domain Bacteria; kingdom Bacillati; phylum Bacillota; class Bacilli; order Caryophanales; family Bacillaceae; genus Pseudogracilibacillus; species Pseudogracilibacillus amylolyticus (SeqCode). The sequence goes on from NZ_JBPPZG010000044.1 coordinate 8,186, forward strand.
TACATGGAATTAAAGGTGAAGTAAAAGTACAGCAAATAACAGATTTCCCTGAAAGATTTCATGTTGGAAATACTGTCTTTATTACTGAACAAAATAGTTTGATTCCTTTAAAAATTGACGGATTCCGTACCCATAAAAATAATCTTCTGCTACATTTTGAAGGGTATGATTCGATCGAGGATATAGAGCATTTAAAAGGAAAGGAATTAAAAATTAAAGAAGATCAGCAAGGAAAATTGGGAGAAAATGAATTTTATTATCATGAAATTATTGGATGTAAAGTGATCACAACGGAAAACGAGGAACTAGGAATAATTGAATCAATTCTTTCTCCTGGTGCGAATGATGTGTGGGTCGTTAAGGGGAAAAATAATCAAGAAATTTTAATACCGTATATTGAACCCGTAGTTAAACATGTCAATGTGGCAGAAAAATTGGTTACGATAGAATTAATGGAAGGATTAATCGAATAATGCAAATAGATATATTAACTTTGTTTCCAGAAATAATCGACGGAGCGTTAAATAGTTCGATCTTAAAAAGAGCACATGAAAAAGAACAATTCGATTATAATTTAATTAACTTTCGAGACTTCTCCAAGAATAAACATAAAAAAGTAGATGACTATCCTTATGGTGGAGGAGCAGGAATGGTTTTAACTGCCCAGCCAATATTTGATGCCATTGAATTTGCCAAAAATAAAACACCTTCAACCCCTCGAGTTATTTTAATGTGTCCACAAGGTGAGCGCTATACACAGAAAAAAGCAGAAGAACTTGCCAAAGAAGAGCATCTTATTATCATTTGTGGACATTATGAAGGGTACGATGAAAGAATCCGAGAAGCATTAGTTACGGATGAAATCTCAATAGGAGATTATGTTTTAACGAGTGGTGAAATCGGTGCGCTTGTTGTTGTTGACAGTGTTGTAAGGTTATTACCTAATGTACTTGGCAATGTAGAATCTGCCAAAGAAGATTCTTTTTCAACCGGTTTATTAGAACATCCGCATTATACAAGACCTGCTGAATACAAGGGAATGAAAGTACCCGAAGTACTATTACAGGGCAATCACGCTGAAATTGATTTGTGGAGAATGAAACAGTCACTGAAGCGTACGTACGAAAGAAGACCAGACCTACTAAAAGAAGCTCAATTAAATGATGAACAGCGTCGAATTTTACAAGAATTAAAAAATAAATAATAAAATCTTTACTTGCCTCCATAAAAAAACTTGTTTTTATGGAGGTTTTATGTCATGATATGTGACAAGACATATGTATATTATATGTGGCTAGTATTTAAGTGCGTTGGTTAAAAAGCATGCCTTCTGACAAGGGGGCTATTATTTTCAAACTTTTTGTGAATTATTTCACAAAGGAAAGGGGTATACAATGAATCAGCTTAAATTACGTAGGTTAATAGAAAGATTTTTACTTGAGGATATAGGCAACAGAGATTTAACAAGTGAAGCAATTTTTTCTCCAAATCAAGTTGCAACAGGTGTTTTTACAGCTAAAGAAAGCGGTATTATAGCTGGACTTCCAATTATAAAAGAAGCCTATACGTTACTAGATCCTCATATGGAAGTAGAGCTGCTTATATCTGAAGGAGAAGAAGTGGCTAGTTATGAGCCGCTTGCCCAAGTTAGCGGACCGGTTGGCCATTTATTATCCGGTGAAAGGGTAAGCTTGAACTTAATACAACGGCTGAGTGGCATTGCTACATTAACGAACTTATGTGTTAAGACATTAAACGATCCGAATATCCAATTATGTGATACACGAAAAACAACTCCTGGTCTTGGCATGCTTGAAAAATATGCAGTAAGGATTGGAGGAGGTAAGAACCATCGAAGTGGACTGTATGATGGTGTGTTAATTAAAGATAATCATATTTCTTTATGTGGTTCTATAACGAATGCTGTAACTAGCATACGTAACCAAATTGGACATACGTCTAAAATCGAAGTCGAAGTGGAGACAAAAGAGCAGGTTTTAGAAGCAGTATCTGTCGGAGCGGATATTATTATGTTGGACAATTGTGAACCGAATAAAGTAATAGAGTTCACGGAACTTATTCCACAGTCGATTATCACCGAAGCATCAGGCGGAATTTCTTTACGCAACTTACATGAATATGCAAATACAGGAATCGATTATATTTCGCTAGGATTTTTAACGCATTCTGTTCGATCTTTAGATATAAGTTTAACCGTACAAAACGATTAATTAATAAAACGATGACATTAAATTAGAGTTGAACAATAGGAGGACACATCGTGAAAAAAGTTTATATAACGTCTTTTATAGTAACTATCTTTTTTTGTATATTCATTTCTGGATGTGGCGATGAAAACAATGGAGCAGAAGAGAAAAATATTGAAGAGAATCTAACTATTTTTGGAGGTAGTGTCGGAGGAGTATGGTCTGTGTTTACTGAGGGGGTGGCAGAAGCTATTCGTAAAGAGTATCCTAGTACGTTAATTAGCTCTGTTCCGGGAACTGTTTTTGGTAATCCTGTATCAGTTTCACAAGGTAAAACTGAATTTGCGATATCTGAATCGCTTACTGCTTTTTATGCATATCAAGGATTAGATCCGTTTGAAGAAGAATATGGAAATGTTCGTGCAGTAGCAAGTCTTATTCCAGATAATACATTTCAATTAGTTGCACCACAGTCAGCACCATTTAATTCCGTTCAAGAGATTGCAGAAACTAAATATCCACTTCGTTATTCGCCTGGTGAAAAAGGGGCTTTAGGAGATATTGTTTCAGCTGCTGTGTTCGAAGCTTATGATTTAACGTATGAGAATATTAAGGTTAATGGAGGGGAAGTGAACTTTTTATCAGGGGGAAAGACATTCGAACTAATGACCGATTCTAAAATCGATGGCTTAGGGAAAATGGTACCGATTCCGGCTGGCGATATTATGGAAGCTTCTACGACTATAGACTTAAAATTAATCCCAATTGGTGAAAAAGCGATCGATCATTTGGTGGAGAAATTTGATATGGAACCTTTTACAATTGACGCCGGAAGTTATGAATTCCAAGAGGAAGATTATCTAACCGTTAAAACTCCAACAATCTTAATTACAAATGAAAAAATGGATGAAGAAACTGTCTATCTAGTTACTAAAGCAATATACAACCAATTGGATTATTTACGAAATGTTCATAAAGGGTTTCATTCTGTGAATGATGTAACGATTGCTGAGGTAGGTGCCGTTCCTCTTCACCCAGGTGCTGAAAGATTTTATAAAGAAAATGGATTGATCGATTGAGCTTAATTTGGCTGATATTTAGTAAAAAGATCATGTAATAGGTGGAGATTTATAATGATTCCAACAAAACGGACTAAACGATATACAGCAATTTTCAGGGTTGGTAGTGTTCGAAATTTACGAGGCTGGAAGCGGTATGTATTTATGTGGATCGGCTTCTTGATGGCTTTATATCAAGTATGGATTATTTTGTATCCTAGTTTAGATCCCATCACCGAAATGGCAATTCATCTAGCGTTTATTCTAATATTGACATTTTTTATCTACCGTTTTTCAAGTTTCGAAGAGAGTACCATCGGAGTTTTATTCGATTTACTTTTTATTCTATTTTCGGCCGGTTGTGGAATTTACTATACAGTGCATTCTGATAGAATAGCAACAAGGACTGTAGGTATTGATCAATTAACAGATTGGGATATATTATTTGGTATTCTTTTTATTTTATTATGCATTGAAGCAGCTAGAAGAACAATTGGCTTTGGTATCATTACAATCGCATTAATATTTATTATTTATGCACTTTTTGGACATCATTTGACAGGGATCTGGCACCACCATGAAATGACGAAAACAGAAGTACTAGATCAATTAGCATATAGTTTTAACGGTCTTTGGGGATCACCAATTGCTGTAGCAGCTTCTTTCGTATTTGTCTTCGTATTATTTGGTTCTTTTTTACATTACTCTGGAGCCAGTCAATTTTTCTTTGATTTATCCATAGCTATTGCTGGTAGAACAAAAGGGGGAGCGGCTAAAATTGCAATACTAGCTAGTGCTTTTTTTGGAATGATTTCGGGCAGCCCAACGGCAAATGTAGTTACTACAGGTACTTTTACAATTCCAATGGCGAAAAAAACTGGTTATTCCTCACGATTTGCAGCTGCTGTTGAGGCCTGTGCTTCTACAGGAGGGAGCATACTCCCACCAATAATGGGTTCGTCTGCATTTCTAATGGCAGCAGTTACCGGAATTCCTTATACGTCGATTGCAATTGCTGCAATTTTGCCAGGTATCCTTTATTATTTCTCATTATTCCTTATGGTTCATTTGGAAGCAATCCGAACCAATTTACCTGTGGTTGAAGGGGAAAATATCCCAAAAGTAAAAAAAGTACTTAGAGCAGGTTGGTATCATTTTATTCCATTAATTGTCTTACTTACATTGCTATTAAAAGGAACTAGTCCTTCAAGGTCAGGAATTTATGCAATTATTGTAGTAATTATTATTAGTATGTTTACAAAAAAAGACAAGTTCAGTATTCAAAAGATAATTGCTGCAGCTTCTCACGGTGCTAAAGCAGCCATTCCCATTTCGACTGCATGTGCTTCTGCCGGATTAGTAATCGCTGGTATTATGATAACTGGATTAGCCGGGAAACTAAATAGCATAATTTTAAATATTACTGCAGGTTATCTGCTACCAACGTTACTGCTAGTGATGATTATGTGTATCATATTAGGAATGGGGATGCCGGTCGCAGCGGCTTATATATTAACAGCTATGCTAGCAGCACCAACCTTGATAAACTTAGGAATAAGTGAAATGTCGGCCCATTTATTCATCGTTTATTTCTCAATTATCTCTGCGATTACTCCACCAGTAGCAGTTGCTGCATTTGCGGCGGCTGGTATTGCAAAGGAAAATCCAACGAGAGTAGGTTTTGAAGCAATTCGAATAGGTGCTGCATCTTTAATTATACCTTTTGGATTTATATTCCATGCTTCCTTACTAATGGATGGGACAGTGATAGAAATCGTGTATTCTGTATTCATCACGATGATTAGTCTTTTTGCTTTAAGTTTTGGGATAATAGGTTATATGAATGGTATGTTGAAAGTATATGAACGTATCTTGTTAATTGTTTCCAGCGGTTTGATCATATCTGCGAATATGTTTATAACTATACTCGGTATCATTTTATTACTATTTGTTTATTTTCTTTCAAAAAAAGCATCCCTTCTACTAGGTGGGTTAAACCAAGAAAGAAATTCACTATAACTTTAAGATTGTTTAAGAGGATGTTCAAAAAGTCCGGTGAAAATGACACTGCATTAGGGGAACTTCGACTAAATACCGACACGTCCTGTGTCGAACGTCGAAGTCACCACATCCTGTGGAAACTCGTTGGCTTGTTTCACCGTTCCTTGAAAAAGGAAAGCACTTTTTCTGCGTGCTAGAAGCGTTTCCTTGGAAAAGAAGATCATTTTTCCTGCGTGCCAGATCTTTGCTCATGTATCTAAATACGGCAGGGGATCTTCCGTTAAAACCGCCCACGCCCTGTGGGCAACACGGAAGTCATCACATCCTGTGAAAGCCCGTTGCCGGGAGCTTCGCCGCCTCGAACTTCCGACGCACAGGACGTGCTAGTGTCGGCGTTGCTGACAGTACGTCAGCACCTTTAACCGACGGGTCCTTTTTATCCTCCTTTTTGAACACGAAAATTTAAGAAATAAATTTAATCGTTAAAGCTTTTTATAGTTGTCATCCTTTTTACCTTATGATATATTATATGGTGTGCTTAAAACGTTTAAGCTTTTAAAACGATGTTCCGCTATCTAACTGATAATTGTAGGTAAGAGCATTAGTTTGGAAGGAGTGAAAGTAAGTGCAAGATTTAATTGCAGCTATTACGAAAGATCAATTACGCACCGACCATCCTGATTTTCGACCTGGTGATACGGTAAGAGTTCACGCAAAAGTTGTTGAGGGATCGAGAGAAAGAATTCAGGTATTCGAAGGGATTGTCATTAAAAGACAAAATGGTGGAATTCATGAAACATTTACTGTAAGAAAAATTTCTTACGGTGTAGGTGTTGAACGTACTTTCCCATTACATTCACCACGTGTCGATAAAATTGAAGTAACACGCCGTGGAAGTGTACGTCGCGCTAAATTGTATTATATCCGTAACTTACGTGGTAAAGCAGCGCGTATTAAAGAACGTTTATAAGAATATCAACGATTGAAAAAGGAGCTTTGCGATATGCAGGCTCTTTTTTTAAACACAATTTTAAAGTTGCCAATAATATCCTAACATTTTGGAATAATTATTTATTGGCAAAAGTGAAGCAGCTACATTACAATAATATTAGGGAATGGAGGGGGATAGAAACGTGGCTTATAAAGGAACAAATAATTGGTATGATTGGATTAAAGCTTTTGTTATTGCCCTTTTACTCGCTTTAATTGTACGAAAGTTCTTTTTTTCCCCAATTATTGTCGATGGTCCCTCCATGCAACCAACATTGTATGATCGTGATCAAATGATAGTAAATAAATTTATTTATAATTTTAAGAAACCAGAACGCTTTGATATTGTTATCTTTCATGCTTCAGAGGAAAAAGATTTTATCAAGCGGGTAATTGGTTTACCGGGTGAACATGTGGCAATACAGGATAATAAATTATACATCAACGGAGAAGAAGTTGACCAGCCGTTTCTGCGCCATAATGAAACTACCCCGATCATTTATCCGATTATTACAAATGATTTTTCACTTGAAATGCTGCCTGGTAATCATGAAGTTATTCCAGAAGGATATGTGTTGGTTTTAGGAGATAATCGAAGTAACTCCACTGATAGTCGTTCTATTGGATTAATCAGTATGGATCAGATTGTGGGAAAAACAAATCTTGTTTACTGGCCATTTGAACGAATGCATTTTGTTAGCAGATAAGAAAGTATAAAACTTTCCTACTGCATAAGTGCAACTAAGGCTTTCGCCAAGGCTTGGCGATAAGCCAAGTTTTCTAAAAGAATAGGAGTGGCAATAAATTGATACAATGGTTCCCTGGCCATATGGCGAAAGCAAGAAGAGAAATTGAAGAAAATCTAAAATTAGTTGATGTGGTGATTGAATTAGTCGATGCAAGAGCACCACATGCTTCCATGAACCCTATGTTACAAGAATTAATTCAGAATAAGACGAAAATCATTTTATTAATGAAAAATGACTTAGCTGATCCTGTAAGAACGAAAGAATGGATAGCTTATTTTGAAAAAAAAGCAATTGATTCTTTACCAGTAAATGTAAACGATAAACAAGATATAACAAAAGTGATTAAGTTGGTTAACCAACAAGGGTTAGCACAGCAGAAAAAGCGAATTGAAAAAGGGATTCAAAAAAGGTCTGTACGTGCATTAATTGCTGGTGTTCCTAACGTTGGGAAATCAACATTAATCAATCGTTTAGCAAATAAAAGAATCGCTAAAATTGGGGATAGGCCAGGAGTAACTAAACAACAGCAATGGATAAAAGTAAGAAATCAATTTGAATTACTAGACACTCCAGGAATTTTATGGCCGAAATTTGAAGAAGAATCAATTGGAATGAAATTAGCAGCTATTGGAACAATTAAATATGAATTAGTACCTACACAGGATGTCGCTGCTTTTGTAATCAATTACTTAGATGCAAATTATAGAGAAAACCTGTTTCAACGTTACCACCTAAAGGAACATGAAGATATGTGGGATACATTTGTACATATTGGTAAACAGCGTGGAGCTTTGGAGAGCGGAGGACATGTCAATTTTGATAAGGTCGCTGAAATTGTGTTGCAAGATTTCAGAACAGGACGATTAGGGAAGATTACGTTAGAATCTTCAGCTGATGGTGTGTAAGGCAAATGTCTACACACCATTTTTTTAAAGATTTAGACCTTAGGAGGTAACTATGAAAACAAAACCAATACATAAAATAAAAGAGATGTTGCAATCAGAACACATTGACGATAACATCATTGAACAATTAAGAGGCGATTCACGTAAAGGAGTACAGCGGTTACTCGCAATATATGATAAACAAAAAATGAAGGAAGAAAAACTAAAAAAAGAACTTATCTTAAAGAAACACTTTGAAGACCAGTTTCGGTTAAGTGGAAATGATTTATTAGCAGGAGTTGATGAGGCAGGACGAGGGCCTTTAGCAGGTCCAGTAGTAGCAGCCGCTGTCATCTTGCCTCGTAATTTTGAATACTTAGGAATTGATGATTCTAAACAAATATCGGAAGTTGAAAGAAACGTATTGTATAAACAAATTACTGAAAATGCGATTAGTTACTCGATTTCAGTCGTCCAAGCCCAAGAAATTGACCAACTCAATATTTTTGAAGCGACGAAACAAGCAATGACGAGGGCGTTAGAAAGTCTTGACCCCATTCCGCAAATAGCTTTGATTGATGCAGTGAAGTTAGCGGGGTTAAACTTTCCAACCCAATCCATTATTAAAGGAGACGAGAAAAGTTTAGCAATAGCTGCTGCAAGTATTTTAGCGAAAGTAACTCGAGATAAATTAATGGTAGAACTACATAAAAAATATCCAGCGTATTGTTTTCACAAAAATAAAGGGTATGGTACGAAACAACATCTGACTGCACTTGAAAAGTATGGTCCGACCGGGGAACATCGAAAAAGTTTTTCTCCAGTGCAAATGACATTAAGAAAGGAGTTTTCTTGATGGGGGTATCAGAAGTAAATCGTAATAGGTTCATAACATCTCAAAACAGAGTGTTTGTATTACAAGATGGACAAATCGTGCAAGGAAAAATTGTGAAGTTCTTTCCAAACAATCATGCTGAGATACAAATAGGTACAAATAAACTGATTGCCGAGTTAGCTATTCCACTAAAAGTTGGTGAAAGTTATTTTTTTCAAGTGGAACAACAATTGAATGAATTGATTCATTTAAAAGTACTTAGTAATGAGCATATACGCGGTACTAATTCTGATGCATCTAATTTAATAAAAATGTTAGGATTTCCTCCATCAAAGCAGATGAATAACTTTCTCCAGCAGTTAATTAATGAGAAAGTTCCTTTTGATGTCGATCAGTTAAAGAATGCAATCCGTTTACTTGACCAAAAAGGCTATCATGTAGAAACGATGAATGTAATAAAGGAGATGATGTTACGTCGTTTGCCGATTACAAACGGGGTCTTTCAAGCACTTTATATGACAGAAAATTTCTCACTCACTTCATTAATGAAAGAAGTACTGTCGGAGTTAAAACTAACTTCCACACTGACAGAACAACAAAAGAATTTATATTCGCTTGTTGAACAATTAATGGTACGACCGGAAAAACATTCTTTAGTATCTGATGATGTGTTAAAAAATCTTTTTACATTGTCGGGTGCTCGAAGGATGGACGAAATAATAATTAATCGTAATTTTGAAAGTAGCAATAATACGTTGCAATTTAGTAAACCATTTCTTGATACGCTTTCTAAAATTGTAAAGAAAGAGCCGGAATTAATCACGTTAGCTAATAGGATTTTAACTAGTTTTCCTAATTTACAAACAATGTCATTAACAAATGAGCAATTTTCTAGTTTAAAGAAAATTATGATGGATCAATTGCTTTTACAATTACCTGTCTCATCAAAAGAGTACATTTTGCCTTTTCTGAATCAAAATACAGTGAATAACCAACAACAAATATTTAATATTTTACAAAGTTTGACTAATAAAGTAACGTATCAGACTGGGAAGGAGATCGTAAGAAATGGTCATGTAAGTATGAATTCCTCGATACAAAGTCAGTTTCTTACGTATATACATCAATTTATTAATACAATCGGCCTAACGGATGAGTATATATTAAAAAATAATGTTTCCGAGCAGCAATCTCATTTACATACGATCAAATCTTTTCTGCTTCAAATGGTTCAAGAAACCCCTTCACAAACAAGCGAAAAAGTTCACTCGCTCCTTCACTTTGTCAATGGCATGCAAATACAGTCACTTCAAGAATCAAATCAAATGGTCATTGCGAACCTGCAATTACCAGGAGAAAAATTCGCGTTAAATAAAGATCTGTTTATGCAATTTGAAGGAAGAAAAACACCAGAAGGAAATCTTGATCCCGAGTTTTGCCGAGTGCTTTTTATCCTTCATTTACGGAATTTAGAGGAAACGATTATCGATATGAATATACAGAGAAGGGTTATTTCAGTAACTATTTTTAATGATTTTTCATTTATTAGCCAAGATAATAATATGAACCGACTAAAGCAAGTTTTATCTGAAAATTTACATCAAATGGATTATCATTTATCCTCACTATCTTTTAAATCACTTTATGAGGAAAGGAAGCATGAGCATTTACAATTTCTAACGAAGGAGAGTAACTTATATAAAGAAGGGTTTGATTTTCGCATATGAAGGAAAAAAATAAAAAGGCAGCTGCTTTATCGTATGACCAAAATATAGATTCCTCTCCTAAAGTGACAGCACAAGGAAGAGGCTTAATCGCAGATCAGATTATCGAAAAAGCTAAAGAAAATAATGTACCAGTACTTGAAGATGCTTCATTAGTCGAGCTACTATCTGATTTAAACATTAACGAATCTATACCGCCAGAATTGTATGAAGCTGTGGCAGAAGTATTTGCCTTTGTATATAATTTGGATCAAAAAGTTAAAAAACAATAAGAAAAATGAATCAAGTAAGATAATAATAGCTTATTCTTTGTTTAATTGTATCTTTTTTATTACAATAAGAATGCAGTCATATTTTTGAAACGGAGGCATTTAGATGAACATACATGAGTATCAAGGTAAAGACATATTAAGACAGTATGGAGTAAACGTGCCAAATGGACATGTAGCATATTCCATTGATGAAGCTGTTGAGTATGCGAAACGAATTGGCAGTGATGTAACAGTTGTCAAAGCACAAATTCATGCTGGAGGCCGTGGTAAGGCTGGTGGAGTAAAAGTAGCACATAACTTACATGAAGTAAGAGCATATGCAAAAGAAATTTTGGGAAAAGTGCTCGTTACCCCTCAAACAGGACCAGAAGGAAAAGAAGTAAAGCGTCTCTTAATTGAAGAAGGATGTAATATCGATAAAGAATATTATCTCGGTCTCGTACTCGATCGTAATATTTCAAAGATTGTTCTTATGGGTTCTGAAGAGGGTGGAATGGAAATTGAGGAAGTAGCTGCAAAAACACCCGAGAAAATCTTTAAAGAAGTAATTGATCCAGCGATTGGATTAACTGGATTTCAGGCAAGAAGACTTGCTTTCAATTTAAACTTTCCTAACAAAGTAATTAATAAAGTTGCTAATTTAATGGTAAATCTATATAAAGCTTTTATTGAAAAAGACTGTATGGTAGCTGAAATTAACCCTCTTGTAACAACAAAAGAAGGGGACGTATTAGCACTTGATGCGAAGATGAATTTTGATAGTAACGCATTATATCGTCAAAAAGATGTTTTAGAATTACGTGATTTAGACGAAGAAGATCGCAATGAAATTGAAGCATCAAAATATGATTTAAGTTATATCCAGCTTGATGGAGACATTGGATGTATGGTTAATGGGGCTGGTCTTGCTATGGCCACAATGGACATTATTAAGTATGAAGGTGGAAACCCAGCAAACTTTTTAGATGTCGGTGGAGATGCTACCCCTGAAAAAGTAGCAGAAGCATTTAAGATTATTTTATCAGATCCAAAAGTTAAAGGTATTCTAGTTAACGTGTTTGGTGGAATTATGAAATGTGACTATATTGCTCAAGGAATTATTTCAGCAACAAAACAATTTGATTTAAAAATTCCTCTAGTCGTTCGTTTAGAAGGAACGAATGTCGAAAAAGGAAAGAAATTATTAAATGATTCTGGTTTAAATATTACCGCAGCTGATTCGATGGGTGATGGAGCAGAAAAGATCGTTAATATGGTAAAAGAAGCTGTAAAATAATCGCAAGTGTTCCACCAGACTAAAAGCGTCACATCCTGCACCTAGACTTACTCGGTGAATAAACATTGTGATTACGTCTGGAATAGCACTTCATGTGGTCAAAATTTGTGTTAGTTACTGAACACTGGAGTTAGATAATAGGTAAAAGAGACAGAAAGGACGTTTTGCAAAAATGAGTATTTATGTCGATAAAGATACGAAAGTAATTGTGCAAGGAATTACAGGTTCTGCGGGTATGGATCACACAGAACAAATGTTGAAATATGGTACAAAAATTGTAGGTGGAGTGACCCCTGCAAAAGGTGGGACTACCGTATTAGGTGTACCTGTTTTTAATACGGTGGAAGATGCTGTTAAAACTACAGGTGCGACTGTATCCATTATTTATGTCCCAGCTCCATTTGCAGCCGATGCAATTATGGAAGCAACTGATGCGGGTATTGAACTCGCAATCTGTATTACTGAACATATTCCAATTACAGATATGATTAAAGTAAAAGATTATATGAAAGATAAAAATACAAGATTAATTGGGCCAAATTGTCCTGGTGTTATTACTGCCGAAGAATGTAAAATTGGAATTATGCCTGGATATATTCATAAAAAAGGACATATTGGAGTTGTATCTCGTTCAGGAACATTAACATACGAAGCGGTACATCAACTATCTGAAGCAGGATATGGTCAAACTACAGCAGTAGGAATTGGGGGAGACCCAGTCAATGGAACATCGTTTATTGATGTGTTAGAAGAGTTTAATAACGACCCAGAAACATATGCTGTTATGATGATTGGTGAAATCGGCGGAACTGCTGAAGAACAGGCAGCTAAATGGATCAAGGAAAATATGAAAAAGCCAGTAGCCGGATTTATCGGTGGGGCAACAGCACCTCCAGGAAAAAGAATGGGACACGCAGGAGCAATTATTTCCGGCGGCGAAGGGACAGCGAAAGAAAAGAAACGTGTTATGGCCGAATGTGGTATTAAAGTAGCTGAATCACCTGCAAAAATGGGTGAGACGATGATAAGTTTATTACAAGAGACAGGCCTAGCAGAAAAATGTAAAACACATTAGAAAAGTGGAAGGTCACCTTACAGGATTAGCGTGTGACATCTTGTGCATTGTACCGATCTAAAAAAGAATATCTTAACAAAATAAGAATATTTTGTTAAACTATACATCATGGAGAACCTAACTTATAGGTTCTCCTATTAATATAAAAAAGGAAGTGAATAATTGAAATCTGTTCGTAGAAGATTAATATTATTACATCGTATTCCGTCTGTTACCCGTCGAATGATATATAAATTAGAACAATTTGACGACTCATTATTAAGCCTCTTTTCCTTCACTCCTTCAGAAATAAGTCAATTCTTTTCCATATCCATCAAGGAAGCAACCCTAATTTATCAACAGATTCGAAATGTAGAAATAAAATCAATTCTTAATGAAGATGAAAAGTTATGTCATATAGTTACGAAATATGATAAAGAATACCCTCCTTTATTGAAAAATATTCATGATGCACCTCTTGTTCTATACGCATTAGGAGATCTATCATTAGTTCACCATTTACCATCCATTAGTGTTATAGGAACGAGAAAACCTACATTAGATGCTCCTAGAAAGTTACGACATATCATTGGGCCATTACTAGATAAAAATTGGTTAATTGTAAGTGGACTTGCTTATGGAATTGATAGTTTAGCACATCAACTTACTCTTCAGTATAAACGGAAAACGATATCCATATTAGGAAGTGGCTTTTATCATATTTATCCGAAACAAAATATATCGTTGTTTAAACAAATTGTAAAAAAAGGATTAGTTTTGACCGAATATCCACCAAATACTCCACCTAAGCGACATCATTTCCCGGAAAGAAACCGGATCATAAGCGGTATAAC
>NZ_JBPPZG010000045.1:0-22067 GCF_051918545.1 Pseudogracilibacillus amylolyticus (SeqCode)
ATCTTGGCTGTCATCTGCTTCTGATAAAGCGATTCCAACGCTAATAGAAACCGATAATGTACTTATTTCTTTTTCGATTGTTAATGTTTCTTGCAATAAATTAATAATTTTTTGAGCAACGCTTTTTGCTTCATCTTTTGTTGAATCTGGTAAAATAATTGCAAACTCATCTCCACCAAGACGAAATGCTTCATAGTCTTTTCCTACCGCATCCTTAATCGTTTGAGCGATGCGCTTAAGTAAATAATCACCTCGACCATGTCCTAAATAATCATTCACTAATTTAAAGTTATCCAAATCCATCATCAATAACCCAGTAATTTTATCTCTTTTAGCTAATGAATTCTGTAAACAATCATCAAATGCTGCCCGATTCTTTAATTTTGTCAAACTATCATGAAATGCTAAATAAACGGGCTTTGCAAACCAGTTTGCAATTAACGAAGCAACTAATATCGTTACTATTAAAATAACAATTAATTGAGCAATAAATACTTTTAAGTTTTTAAGAAGAAGAAAGTCCAAATAATTTTCATTATATATTAGCTCTACCACTTTCGTTTTGGTGCTACCTTTATCATAAGCAGATTGATACGGGATATAACGATAAACTGCTTCTTTCCCGTTAAATTCATTGTTTATCTCTACAATTTTATTTGTTTCTCTTGCTTGCTCAAAAGCTTTCCTCTGTTCAGGTGTTGCGTCTTGGTTTTTTACAGTTCCAAATGGTAAACCACCAAAGTTTAAAATATTAAGCCCTTCAATTAAGGTAAATTCATTTACTAATTCATCAGCAATTTTTAAAAAATTAAACTCTTGAAAAATTGCTTCATTTTCTAAACTATAGCCTAACTCAATCATATATTTTTTATCATTTGTAGCCATATAGCTGAACTTTTTTACCTCTCCGCTTTTCTGATCAACATCGATTCCATCAATATAAAGTTCACCGGAAGTTCTACGTTCATCGAGGATTGTATTAAACGTTTTACAGCAAACAGAGAAATCCAACCCTACTTCGTTTTCTTCATTACTATAAATTATTTTATTCTCATCATCCAAGATATAAATATCCATGCCTATCTCTTTCGACAATGCAGGAAAATCCCACGTAGAAAAGTTTGGAGTTTCATTGTATTTTTGCTGTAAGTAAGAGGTATGTCTTTTCATTTTTTCCGCGGTTTCTTTATCTAATAGCTCGTACGCTTTATCAATTGTGTGAAGCGCATACTTTACTGATTCCGTAACATGTTCTATATGAAGCTCGTTGTCCGAAATTGTCTGTTGTTTTAAACGTACATAATCCACTGTCGTTATAGTGAACGTAACAACAATTGCAAAAGCGAGTAATACAAGAAATAATTTCAGTTTATATTTAGGTGTCATATTTCTATCGCCGCTTTCCATAGTTCTTTAGATCTAGTCCTTTGCCATTAGTATATCTTATCTTATTCATTGGGACAAATCCATAACTTTCGGTAATTCTACTCCTAAATATGGATTGTCAAAAGAAAAAATCCGCATTACTAGCGGATTTAAAGTTCTAAAAGATTCTATTATTATATCGTTTTGTACGTATTCTCCAATTAAATAGGTGTTTTTAACTATGCAAATATTATTGCTATACCCTACTATTGCCAGGAATTTCTTTCAACTTTTATTTGCTGCTCCTTGCTTATTCCGAAAGTTTTATATCGAATAGTTAATGTTTGAACCGAAGCTAAGTTATCTTTATGGTGATCATCTATGTGAAAGACAAGTCGAAAAGAAGAATCATTTACTTCATAATCGGAAGCTTGGAGATAATTTTCTTTTACCACATCTTCCGTCATAAGATTATTATCTTCAGACAATTGTTGAATGAACGTACTCGTATTTAGTTGTTCGAGCTGAATATCCCCTGTTTCATCTATTATTTCAATCGACTCAATTTTTGGCTTACCAAAACCTTGCCATTCAATATCATATTCCAAATATAATCCTTTTTCAGAAGGAGTGGAAATTGGGGAATGCTGTTCAAAACGTCCTTGATTTATAATAAAAAAAATGATGACTACTAAAGGAAGCGAAAAAATGATAGCTATCGGATATATTTTCCTTCTCATTTTCCTATTCTCCTAAATATCAGATTTTCGAACAAATTATGAATAAACGTCCTTAGGATACCCAACACCATAATAATAAATTCAAAGCAATCAAAGCTTCACATAACAATTGATTTCTGGTCCCTAAATTCCTTAAAATCTGGTACTTTTCTTTCCGTTTATTATAATTCATACTAAAATAGAGTACATTTAAATAGGTTTTATCATTTTACATAAAGGGGTATAAATCATGTCTAACACATTTACAGTTAATAATCCTGCAACTGGAGAAACTTTAGCAACAATTACACGAAACAGTGAAGAAGAGATTAATAAGGCGCTTCAAACAGGTCATGAAGCATTTCAATCTTGGAAAAAGACAAATGCCCATGAACGTAGCCGACTGCTAGAAAAATGGTCGCAATTAATCCAAAAAAATAAACTAGAAATTGCAACGGTTATGACAAAAGAAAACGGAAAACCACTCGCTGAATCGATTGGCGAAGTCGACTATGCAACGAGTTATATTGACTGGTATGCCGAAGAAGCTAAACGTCTTTACGGTCGTACAGTTCCCGCTCATGTAGATAGAAAACGCCTTTTAGTAAGCAAACATCCAATTGGGCTGGTGGCGGCAATTACACCGTGGAATTTTCCGGCAGCGATGATGACCCGTAAAGCCGCCCCTGCACTTGCTGCAGGATGTACGTTTATTGTAAAACCGGCCGAAGAAACACCGTTAACAACAATACGACTTACCGAATTAGCACATGAAGCAGGCATCCCTACAGATGTGATACAATGTGTAAATGGAAAAGGCCGAATCGTTGGGAAAGTATTTACAGATAGTCCTTTAGTGAAAAAATTAACATTTACTGGTTCTACACCCGTTGGAAAGGCTCTAATTAAAGCAAGTGCCGATACAGTAAAAAGTGTTACGATGGAACTTGGTGGTCATGCACCAGTTATTGTTGCAAAAGACGCTGATATAGATAAAGCAGTTGAACAAACAATTGTTACGAAATTCCGTAACGCTGGACAAACTTGTGTCTGTGCCAATAGAATTATTGTTCATGAATCAATTGTTGATGAATTTTCAACTAAACTTGCCGAGAGGACAAAGCAACTTGTCGTTGGTAACGGCTTAAACGAAAATACCGATGTCGGTCCAGTAATTAACGAAGGCAGTTATGAAAAAATAGTTCATCAAATCGAAGACGCCGTAAACAAAGGTGCACAAGTATTAGCTGGTGCAGAGTATGATGTTGATGAGAATACAAAATGCTTCTTCGTTTATCCAACGATTCTTACAAACGTAACAGATGAAATGGAGATCATGCACGAAGAAACGTTTGGTCCTGTTGCTCCAATCACTACGTTTAGTGAAATTGATGAGGCCATTGACATTGCCAACAACACTCCATACGGGCTTGCAGCTTATTTCTTCACAAACGATTATCGAGTTGGAAACTATTTGTTTGATAACCTTGATTATGGGATCATCGGCTGGAATGATGGTGCACCATCGGCAGCCCACATCCCATTTGGTGGAATGAAAGAAAGTGGACTAGGCCGTGAAGGTGGTACGGAAGGAATTGAACCATATCTAGAAACTAAATATTTATCGATTGGAAATTTGATTGATTAATAGCAGATTGAATCCCGAAATTGATTTTTTGATTTTGGGATTTTTATTTCGAACTACTTGCCGTTATATTACGTTGGGCGCTGGTATATTCGTAAATTCGCTGATATTTGATCGGGATCGCTGATATAATTGTAATTTCGCTGATATTTAACCAGGATCGCTGATATAATTGTAATTTCGCTGATATTTGACCAGGATCGCTGATATAATTGTAAATTCGCTGATATTTAACCAGGATCGCTGATATAATTGTAATTTCGCTGATATTTAATCAGGATCGCTGATATAATTGTAATTTCGCTGATATTTGACCCGGGACGCCGTAACGTATTAATTTCTTTTAAGCCCGTTGATTTGATAACCGCAAGTAGAGCTTACCGACATATAATTCAAAAAAATCCTCTAATCAACTTACGATTAGAGGATTTTTTAAATTATTACTTTCCAAACTGAGGTATAGGATTATCTCCAATTGCTACATGAATAATCCTTTTTTCTGTGTAAAAATCAAATCCATAATGTCCACCTTCACGTCCAATACCGGAAGATTTTGAGCCTCCAAATGGTGTCCGTAAATCTCGAACATTTTGTGCATTGACCCAAAGCATTCCTGCTTCAACTTGCTGGGCGACGCGATGGCCGCGTTTAATATCATTTGTCCATACATATCCTGCAAGACCATAATCAATATCATTCGCTAGCTTAATCGCTTCTGCTTCATCTTTGAACGTCATTACTGTTAATACCGGTCCAAAAATCTCTTCCTGTGCTACACGCATACTGTTTTTCACATTAATAATCATCGTTGGTGCAACAAAATTCCCACGTTTAAACTCGTCAGGTATTTCCCGGGTAATTACTTCTGCGCCTTCATCTTTTGCGATCTGTAAATAACTTACTACTTTATCATAATGTTCTGTATGAATAAGTGGACCTACTTCCGTTGTTTCATCTAATGGATCGCCAATTTTAACGTGTTGAACACGTTCTTTTAATGCTTCAATAAATTTGTCTTTAATTCCTTCCTGTAGGAAAAGACGAGAATTTGCTGTACATCTTTCACCATTAAAAGAGAAAATCCCCCATATACAGGCATCTAATGCTCTGTCAAAGTCGGCATCATCAAATACGATGATTGGTGATTTACCACCTAGCTCCATTGATGTCTCCTTCAATGTATCGGCAGCGTTTTTAATAATTGTCGAACCTGTCGTTGTCTCTCCAGTAAAGGAAATAAGTTGTACATCAGCATGTTTTACTAATGCATCGCCTGCCGTTTCACCATACCCGTGAACAACGTTAAATACTCCTTTTGGAAGACCAGCTTTATCAATTACTTGTGCAAGCAAGTTTGCGGATAAAGGAGAAAACTCAGCAGGCTTTAAAATAACAGTATTTCCGGTTGCTAGTGCTGGAGCAACTTTCCAAGTCTCAAGCATAAACGGAGCGTTCCAAGGTGTAATTAGTCCCGCAACTCCTGCCGGAACATTAATCGTATAGTTGATAAACTGATCATCAACTTGATACGCATCACCTACAAGACGGCTTTCTACCATTCTTGCATAAAAGCGGAAATTCTCAGAAGCCCTACTTACCATATTACGAGTTTGTTTGATAGGTAGGCCTGTATCTAACGACTCTAAGTAAGCAATATTTTCCACTTCTTCATCAATTAAATCAGCAATTTTATAAATATAAGCCATTCTCTCTTTTAATTTCATCGTTCTCCAAGGACCATTGTCGAATGCTTCTCTTGCCGCTGCAACCGCTTTGTCAATGTCTTCTTTTCTTCCTTCTTGAACGACATTAATTTTTTCGTTAGTAAAAGGGTTGAAATTTTCGAATGTTTCACCTGCTACACTTTGGACAAATTCGCCATTAATATAAAGCGATATATCAGGTTGTGTAATATGTTGTAAAGTATTAGCCATTTTGCTCACCTATCCTTCATTCTAAAGTTATTTCGCATTTTATTAAACGGATTGTTTATCAAGAATATCCATATTTACTAATGTTTCACGTACTTCCTCTTGTAACTCTTCAGATGGCAATCCGAGCGGTAAGCGAAGTTTTGGAGTAATTTTCCCCATCATACCAAGTGCCGCTTTAGCAACTGTCGGATTTGTATCTTTAAATAGAACATCATTTAAAGGCATTAATTCAAAGTGTAAGTCTTGTGCTTTGGCCACATCGCCCGCTTCCCACGCATTATAAAGTTCAGCAACTTTTTTCGGTTCAACGTTTGCAGTTGCACTGATAAAACCTGCTCCACCGATTGCAAGCATTGGGTAGCATAACAACTCAATTCCTGAATATAATAGAAAATCACGACCACAATTTAATAACACACGATTTACATGTTCAAAATCTTTATTCGATTCTTTGGCACCAATAATATTCGGGCAATCTTCAACAAGACGCTTCATTGTGCTTACTTCCATATTCACTGCTGTACGACCAGGGATATTATAGATAATAATTGGGATTTCTACTGAATCAGCAACTGTTTTAAAATGTGTGTATAGTGCTTCCTGGTTCGGTTTATTGTAGTAAGGAACAATAACCATTGCAGCGTCTACACCGATTTCCTCTGCATATTTCGTTAATTCCATCGTCTCATCGTGGTTTGTAGACCCTGTTCCAGGTGCAAAAAACACACGACCATCGATTGTATCTTTCGCAAGTTTCATCACACGTTTACGTTCTTCAATTGTTAGAGAACTGGGCTCTCCACTTGTTCCTGTTACAGAAATACCGTGGCTTCCACTTTCAATCTGCCAGTCTATTAAATTTTTAAATGTTTCTTCATCGATTGAGCCGTCTTCTTTAAATGGTGTAATAACCGGACAGATGGAACCCCTTAATTTCTTTTTTGCCTCATCATAAATACTCATACATATCTTCTCCTATTCTATTTATATTCTCTAAAAAACTTCCTTAAAAAATTTGTTATATAAATAATATACCAAATAATATATGATTTCAACTATATTTATCTATTTTTTATTTTTCAGACTTGAAATAATTTCATAATCCAATATTTTCCTTTAAAATCCGAAGCCATTAAGTTTAGATATTCGTTTATATTCTAGGTGGCGCTTTCTCCGGGCGACCGTAAAACCTTTGTTCAGCTAAAGCTCCCTAGCATCGGCGGTGGTGCGGTTATATCAACGATGCAAATGATTTTATCAGCTGATGGCGAAATAGAACGGCGTTAACTGTTTTATCTGCGAATTTCCTTGGGATAACGGCGGAGCGCATGTTTATATCAGCGGTAGTGCAACCTTATCGGAGGTGAAAATGATTTATCGGCTGATGACGTAATAGAACGGCTCTAACGTTTTGTCGGCGAGTTACCATTTATAAAGTCGACTCACTTACATAGAATAAACAGTCTACAAAAGTAAACTGTTTATTCCTGTCATTTCAATTATTTCATTAAATCCGGCAAAAATGTTACGATCTCCGGGAAAATAACGACCAATACTAAACACAATATTATTGTGAGCAACATTGGGATAACTCCTTTAAAAATACGCTGAATCGGTATATCTTTTACCACACCACTTATAATATAGACGCTTAAGCCAAGTGGTGGAGTAAGAAGACCCATATTCATGACAAATATCATCACTACTCCAAACCAAATACCGTCAAATCCTAACATTGTTATTAATGGATAGACAACTGGAAGTGTAAGTACGTAAATAGCAATTCCTTCTAAAAACATACCTAGGATAAAATACACGATTAAAATAAATATCATAATTACCATCGCGGGTAATGCTAATTCAGAAACAAATTTAGTAATTGCTACCGGTATTCGGCTTAATGCAAGAAATTTACTAAAGATATCTGCACCAATTAATATGAAAAAGATCATTGCTGTTAATCTTGTTGTTTCGCTTAATGAAGCTTTAAAGTCAGCCCAACTTAATCTTCTCGTAATAACCGCTAAGAGAAATGCTCCAAATGCACCAACGCCACCTGCCTCAGTTGGAGTAAAATATCCAAAATATATACCTCCAACACTTAGAACGAACAAAAATACAAATGGCCAAACACTATTCAAAGATGTCACTTTTTCTTTGAATGGTTTCTTTTCAGTGACCGGTGCGAGTGCCGGATTTCTTAAGACCATTATATAAATAACGATCATAAATAATGCCATCTGTAATAAGCCGGGAACAAGACCAGCGATGAGTAATTTTCCAATCGGCTCCATCGTTAATATACCATATAGTACAAGGATCACACTTGGCGGAATTAAAATACCGAGTGTACCACCTGCAGCCACACAGGATGTAGATAATTCATCGTCATAACGATATTTTTTCATCTCCGGTAAAGCAATTCTTGCCATCGTAGCAGTTGTCGCATTAACGGATCCTGAAATAGCGGAGAACATTGCACTTGTGCCTATTGTTGTAATGGCAAGTCCACCTTTAACATGTCCAATCCAAGCGTCTACGGCTCGATACAAATCATGCCCAAATCCACTATAAGATAAGAACATTCCCATTAAAATAAATAATGGAATCACACTTAACGAATAAGAACTTGCAGTTGAAAATGGTGTTGTTCCCAATTGCACAAGCGCTGAGTCCCATCCCCTAATCAATGCGAGGCCACATGTTCCTACAATGATTAAAGAAATGCTGACGGGAATCCGAATTAGAAATAATACAAGTAATACGATAATCCCTATTATACCTATAACTTCTGGACTCATTTCTTATTCACCGCCAATCCAAAATAGTGAATCGCTTTAAATATTGCTGTAAGAGCAAATATTATAAGCGTAAATGTAATAATAAAAAGAAATAGGTGAACAGAAATAGCCAAATCAGTCGTCGTTGATTTTCTGTCCATCATACGAAGTCCATTATCAAATAAATGGTTAGACATGATGAATAAAATTACCGCTATTACTATTTCTACAATTCCGAGTAACATATTTTTTGCCTTAGCTGAAAATTTATCAACAATAAAATCAATTGTTATATGTTCTCCCTTACGGTGTGTTATTGCTAAAGCAAAAAACACGAGTAAGGCTGCACCGAGTTCTGTCAGTTCGTAAGTTCCTTTTAAAGGCTTATTTAATAGATTTCGACCTAGTACATCAATCGTAATGATTGTCATAATGAATAATAGAAACATGTTCGAAATAAACTGTTGTATGTCAACTATTTTATCCAAAATTTTTTCTGACTTTTCTATCCATTTTGCCATGGTGCCTTCACCCCTAATTTACTTCCCGGTTAGTTCAACTGCACGATCATACAATTCCTGTCCAGGTAACCCTTTTTCTTCAACACTATTAATCCAATTTTCAATTGTCGGATTAATATATTCACTCCATTCTGCTAATTCATCATCACTTAATTCATAGATTTCTACGCCTTTTTCTTTTGCCTGTTCAATAGCTTCTTGTCCAAACTGATCAAAAACTTCACCTGTTTTTTCTATCATTTTATCACCGGTTAATTCTTGAATCGTTTCCTGATCTTCGGGGCTAAAGCTATTAAAAACATCTTCATTCATAACAACGAACATGGTAGTAGAATAGAAGTTTCCAACTGTTGCGTACTTGATTACTTCATCTAATCCCCATGTTTTTACTGCTTCCCATGGTGCAATTGTTCCATCAACAACCCCACGTTCTAATGCTTCAAAATTTTCATTCATTGGCATAGAGACAGGTGTCGCTCCAAGTGCTTCTAACCACTCACTTGTTTCTGGGGAAGGGGAACGGATTCTCATTCCTTTTAGATCATCAATACTTTTAACAGGCTTGTCCACTGTATATAATTGAGCCGGATCGGTTGTATAAAGCCATAATGGTACAGTACCTGCATACTCATCATTAAACTCCTCAAATTCGTTATACAATTCCCATAATGTTTTAGATCCTTCTACTGAAGATTCTGACATAAATGGCAATTCCATCACAGAAGTCATCGGGAACTGATTTGGTGTGTAACCGTGTACACTTAAACCAAAATCAACAGACCCAGTCGCAGCTGCATCAAAATGTTCATCTGGAGCCGCTAGTGATGCACCCGGATAAGATGTAATTTGAATTCTTCCATCCGTTGCGTCATCTAATTCGGCCGCAAATTGTTGAACCTCTTCTTCCATGAAATGTGTTGGTGGGAAAAAGTGTGAAAAATCTAATTCATATTCTTCTCCACTGGAACTATCTTTATCATTTTTAGCATCCGCTGCATCATCATTTCCCCCGCATGCTGCCAAAAATAAAATACCCAAAATAGCTAGTAACGGAAGGGAACTTTTCATTTTTTCTGTTAAGTTGTTACACATTTACCTCACTCCTTTTGTTGATATGTAGTTCTTTTTTCAGATTAAAGCGTTTTCAAAGATAACTTAAAAAAATATCCCTTCAATTGTCCCCCTTTTTTATTTTTCTTAATGTCAATCATATATTATTAAATATATGTTATCAAGTAGTTTTGACAAAAAATTTGCACTTTTTCACATGCCTATCGTACTTGTCACATATTTTCCATAATCTATTCACAGGAAGTTTGTTGCAATAATATATCAATTCTTATATATTTAATATATGATTAATAATAAAAAGATGAACAAAAGACAATACGCATACCAAGTTATCCGATCTAGAATTCTTGATGGAACATATGTGCCAGGGCAACGAATAATAATCGATCAAATTGCGAAGGAGGTTAATTCCAGTCATATACCTGTTCGTGAAGCCATTCATCAATTGGAGTCTGAACAATTAATTGATTACGAACCTAATATTGGAGCCATAGTTAAAGGAATTAACGATTCACTTTATATGGAAACGTTACAAGTTTTAGCTTTACTAGAAGGTTATGCAACTGCTTTAAGTGCGCCTCATATAGATATGTCAGGAATTCAAAAATTAAAAGAAATTAATTTACGAATGAGTGAATACTTACAAAATTATGAGCTAGATAAAATTGCTGATGTTAACAGAGAATTTCATTACTTTATTTACTCTTTTTGTCCGAATGAATTACTTCTTGTTAAGATCAAAGAAATGTGGGAACGTCTCGATGTAGTTCGTAATTCAGGGTTTAGATTTTTCCCTAAACGAACTCCTCATTCAATTGATGAACACAATAAAATCATCGAGCTCATTGAAAAAAATGCGGATTCTAAAGAAATTGAAACATTTACAAGAAAACATAAGCTCAATACATTAGAAGCATTTAAACATCGAAATGATTAAAAAGTTTTCTTAAAAGCTATCGAGGAGGTACTCGATAGCTTTTTTAACTGGGTAGATTCTGAGACATTCCCCATATATAAATTATAAGGTCATAGGTAAGTTCTGCGGGTTCTTCTCATTAATTTTCACCTTGAACGAAGGCGCGGGTGGTCGCCGCGACGTTCTTCTCATAAGTTTTCACTTAGAACGAAGGCGCGGGTGGTCGCCGCGACGTTCTTCTCATAAGTTTTCACTTAGAACGAAGGCGCGGGAGCTCGCCGCGACGCTCTTCTCATTAATTTTCACTTAGATCAAAGGCACGGGAGAGCACCGCGACGCTCTTCTCATTAATTTTCACTTAGATCAAAGGCGCGGGAGAGCACCGCGACGCTCTTCTCATTAATTTTCACCTTGAACGAAGGCATGGGAGGTCAACGCAAAACTAAATAATGAGCACAATTGCAAATCAGAGGATTTCAGTCCACGCTTATGTGTTATTTATACCGCAAGTGGATATTGTTTTGTTTATAGGTCGGTCTTGTGAATTCATGGATTTCCAACGATAATGCCAAGTAGCGTTTCTCAAAAATCCCCGCAAAATGATCTTTCACTGTTTTAAAAAGGTCATCGCATACTCTCTTAATATCTTCCTCTGTGCGTCCACTACCGAGTTTTAATATAACATGGACAAAAGCATCATCTTCACTTCCATCTGCTACACGGTAGTCTTTTAATTCAATCGCTCTCGTTCGTAGCCCTCCAATTGGAATGACATCTTGATGTTGTAGTAACGTATCATTAGCTTTTTTTAATAATGACGGAATATCTGATTCATCCTTTATATTGTCTGTATACTCAAAAGTTAAGTGTGGCATGCATATTTCCCCTTTTTTTATTTTGTAGATTAATAATCTTCACCAACAATTGTATTCACTAGTCTGCCAATACCTTCAACTTCTGTTATTACCACGTCACCAACTTTTGTATCAACCGAACCTTTGGGAGTCCCTGTTAAAATGAGGTCATTTTCGTTTAATGTCATAAAGGAACTTAAATATTCGATTAGTTCAGGAATGCCAAACACCATGTCCGCAGTTGTTCCTTCTTGTTTTATCTCTCCGTTAATGTACGTACGTAAAGTTAAATTCATCGGATCTTCAATAGCTTCTTTATCGACAAACCATGGCCCAATCGGTGTACATGTATCCCGGTTTTTCACTCGTAAATTTGGACGATAATAATTTTCTAAATAGTCACGAATCGCATAGTCATTCGCAATTGTATATCCTGATACATAGTCATAAGCGTTTTCTTTTTTTATATTTTTTCCCGTTTTACCAATCACAACGGCGAGTTCACACTCATAATGCATAAATGTTACATCGCTTGGACGTACCGTATGCCCATGATGACCGATAAATGTATTAGGACCTTTTAAGAAAACTAACGGTTCTGTTGGAGCTTTAAAAGATAGTTCAGCGGCATGGTCTGCATAATTAAGTCCTAGCGTAAATACAGTTTGTGGCTCAACTGGTGGTAACCAGACAACATCTTTTTCTTCCACAATTCGCCCATCATTTAGTCTTACTTTACCGTTAACTTCTGTCGCATCTTGAATTAGTCCGCCGAAACTTACTCGTGCACGCTTCATGCTAAATCTCCTCCTATGACATCATTTTCTGGGATAATTCTATTTTCAATTGCTCCAATACCTTCAATTTCGATTTTTACTAAATCATTTTCTTTTACCTGTGGTGCATTTTCCGGAACACCTACTAGTAAAACATCTCCTTTATTTAATGTCATAAATTCTGTTACATCAGCAAGTAGTTTTTCAACGGAACGAATTAAATTTTTTGTAGTGTTTTCTTGTTTTACTTCTCCGTTTACAGATACGGTAATATGTAAATCATTTGGGTTTTGGACCGACTCACGTGCAGTAATCCACGGGCCAATCGGACAAAAGCCGTCGCGCGCTTTTTCCTTTACAGCTGGACGGTGAACACTTTCATGG
This sequence comes from Pseudogracilibacillus amylolyticus (SeqCode), assembly GCF_051918545.1. Taxonomy (NCBI): domain Bacteria; kingdom Bacillati; phylum Bacillota; class Bacilli; order Caryophanales; family Bacillaceae; genus Pseudogracilibacillus; species Pseudogracilibacillus amylolyticus (SeqCode). The sequence goes on from NZ_JBPPZG010000045.1 coordinate 12,966, forward strand.
GGAATACTTACATCATTAACAACCGTATAACCAGCGACATAATCGAGTGCATTTTGTTCTGATATTTTTGTTGCCGTTTTTCCAATCACGATGCCAAGTGCTGCTCCCATTTCAAGAGCTTCTACATCTTGAGGAAGAGGGATTGCCTTTCCATGACTAATGAATGTATTCTTTGGCTTTATATATAAAACAGGAGCTTTAGGTGGATTTTTATACGGATCTTCACTCATTGAAGGTTCTAGTTTTTCAAATGCCCCTTGATAGTTCAAAAGGGTGCCATATAATGTTCCATTCACTGGTACATCAAATGGTAATGTATCTGTCTGATAGTCAATCCCTTGAATTTCTACTGTTTCCCGATCTTGAACTCGCCCCTCAAGCAATTGTTCTATTCCGCGTAATTTTAACTTTATTGTCTGCATTACCGATCAACTCCTCGTATTTTCTTTTATACAATTAGTAGCTTTAAGCTATACTTCGTCACAAAGAGACCAGCAAAAAACTGGTCTCTTTTCTCTATTCTGATTAACTTACAACTGAATTTATTCCATATCTTCCTGCGTAGAATGTTAGTGGATCTCCCTCCGTTGTTTTAATATCAATTACTCTACCAATAAACAACGTATGATCTCCTACTACATAAGAAGTATCTAAGTCGCATACAACAGAAACTAATGCTTCTTGAATTATCGGAATTCCTTCGATAAATCCAAAATCAATTTCTCTTTCTTCTTTCGTTTGTCCCGCAAAATGCATCGATATATCCTGTTGTTTATCGGAAAGAATATTCACAGCAAATTGTTGAGATTCTTTTATTTTATCAAGCATATTTGCACGATTATCGACCGAGATAGTAATTAATTTAGGAGTGAGTGATACCGACATAAATGCATTTGCTGTCATTCCATGTACTTCATCTTTTGTTTGCGTTGTAATAACCGTTACACCTGTTGCAAACCTGCCCATCGCATTTCTAAACGTTCGATCATCCATCTATCGTCCCTCCCTAATTTTGTTAAACTAAAACTGCTCGCTTTACTCTTAATCTATTTAAAAACTCAATAGTAAGTTCTTCTTTTAAGTCCGAAGTTTCTAGATCATAAATAATTAGTTCATTTTTTAAATTGGTTAAAATAGTAAACTCTCCAACATATACTTCTTTATTAATAATAATATTAACTTCATAAATTCCTGGTTTTGGTAAAATGTATCGATCAGTAATATCAACCGAGAAAGTGTTATCCATCTGAGAAGACTCATCGATCAAGGCTTTTACTTGATAATTCATTCCCAAATAATGAGGAACTATTTCTACATTGCCTTTACCAAGTAACTTCCGTGTTTCTGTTGAGCTAATTTTCGTATTTAAATATGTCTTTTGTGGTACAACGGTCAATTCAAAGTCACCTTTGAATGATTCTCTTTCCAGAACTTTCGTGTTACCTTGCGCCCTAAAACCAAAAGTAAAATCAAAACCAACTACGACATGTTTTACGTTCATACCAATAATGTATTTATTAATAAAATCCATAGGAGGAAGGGAAGCGAACTTTCTATCAAACTTCATTACATATAATTTATCTATACCACATTGTGAGATTTTAGTTATTTTTTCTTGTAAAGGTGTTAAATATTTCCTGTTAGAATCCCCTTTTATTACCTCATCAGGATGTGGGCTAAACGTTAATGCAGAGCTTTTAATTCCTAGCTTTCTTGCTTGCTCTTTTGCATGTTTAAATAATGCTTGGTGGCCTAAATGTACACCATCAAAAAAACCAATCGCCATCACATGGGGTTCCAAGTTTTTTAATGTACTCAAATGTGTGAGATAAATTACTTCCATTTCCCTTCTCCTTTCAAACTACAGCCAATCACATGGTAAAGTCAGGCTTGTAAAGTGTTAATGTTGCTTTTTCTTGTTTTACTTCTTCACCAGTTATAACGTGTAAGAACGTTGACGCTTCATCGAACCAGCTATCTGGTGCTTCATGACCCCAGAATGTTTGACGTGTCTTATCATGAACACTCCAGCGTTTTGGTTCAAAATCTCCATCACCTGTAAAGTAGTCTCCAAAATAAAATTCAATTCGGTGTCCATCTGGATCGCGCAAGTATAAGAAAAATGCGTTTGACAATCCATGTCTTCCTGGTCCTCTCTCGATACTATCAGCCATCCCCATTGAAGCTAAAACATCACAAGCATGAATTAAAGCGAGTGGGTCTGGCAACCAAAATCCGATATGATGAAGCAAAGGTCCATCACCATTCATAAATGCCTGATCATGTACATTCCCTTTCCGGTGCGTCCAAATGGCCCATAAACTTCCTTCATCATCTTCTGTATATTCTGAACTTCTGAATCCAAATTCTTGATTATAAAAATCATACGCTTTTTGAACATCTGGCACTAAACAGTTTAAATGGTCGATACGCTGTACTCTTGCACCTTTGTGTAAGTCATAACGTTGTAATAAACTTTCCACTTTATCCATCTCTGCAAAAAACTCTAAGGAAAGTCCTGAAACGTCTTGCACACGTAAAGCTCTGCCAATTGCATGTTGCTCGCCTTTTTCTAACCATGTATAAGGAAGGTTATTTTTAATTGCAACTTGCTCAATTTGATCTAAATCTGCATCCGCATACACTTTATAACTGATTACTTCAACAGCTGGCTTATCTGCTTTTTTCAGCAAGAGGCTATGATGCCCTTGTTCCTCATATCCTCGTAAATAAATACTATTTTCATCAGATTCCGTCTCCACAAAACCTAAAGCGTCAACATAAAATTTTCTCGAAGCATTCAAATCGGTTACATGTAACACGGCTCTTCCAGTTCTCGTAATATCAAAACTCATTTCGTTATCCCCCTAACTTTTATCGGTTTTAATCATTTACTTGGTTGTTTGGTTGCTTCTTTTAAAAAATCTGCTACACGCTGTTTATATGGTTCTTTTTCAAAATTATCAAAGTAAGTCATTCCCATACGAACTGGATCTCCAAAGAAGTAGTATTCGTAATGGTTTTGTCTGGATCCGAATGCACTTGCAGTTAAGTCCCAAGCGAGACGGAATAATTGCACACGCTCATATCCGTTTAGATTTTTAGATTGTAATCCACGTTCAATAATTGGTCCAATGTCTTCGTTTGCAAAATCAGCTTCAGTTGGAATTCCAGTTAGTCCTGATGCTGCAAGTACCCGAATGATTTCGGTTAAAGATGGATAAATACGCGGGTACCAGTTTCGTGCTGCATCAAGTGCTGCAAAGTCAGGGTTCATTGTTCCGTATTTATCGAGTTTTGCATTATGTTCAGCCCGATATAGATGTGACCGCATTGTTTCAAGTGTAATCATAATATCGCGACCTTTGTCTTTGACATGTTGGAACTGGTCAATTCCGATCGCGTCCATAATACTAAGCGCTACCCCTAAAATAAACTCTGTTTTTACAATTGCTTTAGCAACAACTTGGTGTGACATATGAACTACCGCATTTGTTTCGCCGAATGTACGGTTACAAACAGAAGAGTTACCGCAAACAAAAACTTTTTCCCAAGGGATGAAAACGTTGTTAAACGAAATAATTGTATCTCCTTCTTCATAACGGGAGGATAATGGATAATCCCATTTGTTATCTTTGTAATCCCATGGTTCACGGCTAATATGAGTAATTCCAGGTGCGTTGTTCGGTACAACAAACGCTAGTGAATATGGATCATCTAATTCTCCAGCTTTTTTAACCGTTGACGGGAATACTAATGTTTCATCAGTGATTGCTCCTTGAGTTGCAAGTAAACGAATACCGTCAACAATAATTCCGTCTGAACGTTCTTCTACTAAATGTAGGGCAACATTTGCGTCTTTTTGTTCATGCTGCGCTTTTGCACGGTTTACTTGTGGATGAATTAATGTATGTGTCAAACTAATATCGTTTTCACGAGCATACTCATAATAATCACGAGCGTTCTTCGCAAAACGTGGATCTGCTTCAGCAAATAAATCGTTATTCATTCCCATCGCCATTACTTCCGCGTTAAGATAGTCTGGTGCACGACCCATCATTCCATTATGTGAACGTGCCCATTCTTGAATTGCCTCTCTTCTTGCGATTAAATCATCAATTGTTGTCGGGTGTTTGAATGTCATTCCTACTTTATCTCCAGTAGTTGGAGATGTGTACAACATTTTATCCGCCTTTTCGTGTTGCAAATCATATAGTTTAGCCATCGAATCAATAACGTTTTTAAACGCTGGATGTGTCGTTACATCCTCTACTTTCTCACCATTTGCATATACATTATTTTTAGCCTTCTGTAATCTCTCTTTATATTCCTTACCTGTTTTAGCTCCCATTTGGTAAATTCCTCCTTAAAGTTGTAAAATTTTCGCCTTTAGATTTTTGGTGTATAATAACTATAACAGCGCTTTCATTTACATTTTTATACATCACCTCTTTGTATCGTTTTCTGTACATTTAGAATAGGATTAATTTAAAAAACGAATTAAAAACACAACTTGGAAATGAAAACCTTTTCCATGTAATTTTTTGTATTAATCTCATTATCATATATGCTATGATATATGTAAAATATTAAAATTGTTTGTTTTCTATATTAAAATCATATACTAGTGAGGTGAACTCGTCCAATGAACATTAAACAGCTACGGTATTTTTATGAAATTGCAAATGAAGGTCAAATTACAAGAGCAGCCAAAAAACTACATATCGCCCAGCCACCGCTAAGTCAAGCATTAAAAGCATTGGAAGCAAATCTCGGTGTCCTTTTATTTGAAAGAAATGGCAGACAGATGGAATTAACAGAAGCAGGTAAAGTTTTATATGAAAAGGCAAAGACAATATTTTATAAAATTGACGAAACAATTATTGAAGTGAAAGAAACAGGAAAAGGAGTTCGAGGAACTTTATCTATCGGGTGCAATAAATCTTGTTTTTCTCATATCCCCAAAAAAATAAGCATTTACCAGCAAAGTTTTCCAAAAGTAAAGTTTCAGTTAATAGAAGGGGATTCTTATTTTTTAGCGAAACAATTAATCGAAAGAGAGATTGAATTAGCATTTATACGCCTACCTATAGACATGAATGGCTTTGACTTTCTCGAACTACCGTCTGAAGAGTACGTAGCTGTTGTCCATAATAATTGGATTGATGATCCAACTAGGACTAGTATCTCTATGAAAGACCTTGCAAAAATTCCACTTTTATTATTACACCGAATCAGAGGTGTAGGACAATTTGAAATTATTATGGATAAATTTATGGAGGAAGGATTAAAACCAACTATTCTTTGTGAATCACCAAACGTAGATATGTTATTGGATCTTATAAATGAGGGGCTTGGGGCTACAATTGTTCCACAATCCACTTTGTTAAAACAGAATACAAAAAATGTATCCGTTTTAAAAATAGTAAATACAACCATTGTTTCTAAATCAGCCATCATTTGGTTAAAAGACAGATATATATCCAAAAGTGCAGAAAGGTTTATAGAATTGTTTGAACAGAAATAATAATTTTTAATAAACTTGTACAAGCTTTTTATCAAAAAAAGAATCCATCCTTCAGTTATTTTTGCGAAGCGTTGGATTCTTTTGATTTTATTTGAAAGCATCTTCATGATTTTGTTCAAGCCAACTCGAAAATTCTAATAAATCTCTAAATTTTAAATCCGCATTTGCTTGTTCCTTTCGAGTCCCTACCAAAACAGTCTTTACTCCTGCTTCTTTTCCTGCTTCAATATCAGGTGCCCTATCACCAACTAGATAACTTTTCGCTAAGTCTATCTTATGTTTTTTGGCCAAGTTAAAAATCATTTCTGGCTTAGGCTTCCGGCATATGCAACCTTCATTTGGTTTATGAGGACAATACGCGATATCATCGATTTTGGCATCAAATAGAGATAAGTCTTGTTGCATCTTCGCATGAATATCTTCTAACGCAGTTTCTTTCATATGCCCGAGTCCTATGCCTCCTTGGTTTGTGACAACGAATACTTTGTAATTTAAATTGTTCAATTTTTTAATTGCCTCACCTACACCGTCAAGTAAATAGAAATCTTTCGGTTTATTGACAAATTTTACACGATGACTGAGTACTTCATTTATCACACCATCTCGATCAAGAAAAACTGCTTTATCCACAACGAACCCCCGTATCATTGCCTTAAAATTCATGTTTTGTGTAGCAATTACTCTCAAAATTTAGCTGTTTTGACAACTATTCAGTGAATGAAATGAATTAGCGCTGGAACACACAAACAACGAATGATCAAACTGAAGTGTCAGTGCAACCCTAATTAATAAGGTTCTGCATCTTTCCCCTTATCAACTGCTTGTTCCGGTGCCTTTTCCGCATCTTTATACCCGAGTGGATTTTTACTTGTCCCATCTTTTGGCGCTTTTTCAAGACCTTCACGAAGACGACGTCCATACTCTTCATCCGCTTGTTCAGCTAAAGCAATCATTTTATCCTGAATTCTTTGATCGCATGTGGAAAGATCATTAACCAAATTGGAAATTAATTCATCTCTTTCCCAATCTTCAAAACGTCTATACGTTTCGCCTGCTTGCTTCGTGTTGTCATCTCGATCAATCGATTCACGAACCAAGTTTCCTTCCACATGCGGGGTATGTTCTGTCCCTACTTGTTCTGCTTCTTTTAGCCCTCCCAAAATAGATGGCTCGTAATTCACATGTGGATTTTTCTTACCTTTAGCTTCTGCTTCATACCGCATAAAACCGCCTTCTTGATTCGTCGCGACTCGTTTTTTGGCAGCATTAATTGGTAATTGTAAATAGTTTGCTCCGATTCGGTAGCGTTGTGTATCGGAATAAGAAAATGTACGTCCTTGCAGCATTTTATCATCGGAAAAATCGAGTCCATCAACGAGGACACCTGTTCCAAATGCAGACTGTTCCACTTCCGTGAAATAGTTTTCAGGGTTCTTATTTAATACCATCCGACCTACCGGCAACCACGGAAATTGATCATCTGGCCATAATTTTGTATCATCAAGCGGATCAAAATCAAGTTCTGGATGTGGACCATCTTCCATTATTTGGACGAATAATTCCCACTCCGGATATTCTCCACGTTCAATCGCCTCATACAAATCTTGAGTAGCATGATTAAAATTTTTACCTTGAATTTTTTCCGCTTCTTTTTGCGTTAAATTTTTGATTCCTTGTTTTGGTTCCCAATGATATTTGACCAAAACCGCTTTTCCTTCATTGTTCACCCATTTATACGTATTTACTCCAGAACCTTGCATCATCCGGTAATTGGCTGGGATGCCCCACGGTGAATAAATAAACGTAACCATATGAAATGACTCAGGAGAATTTGCACAAAAATCAAAGAACCGTTCACTATCTTGATAATTCGTTATGGGATCCGGTCTAAATGCATGGATCATATCTGGAAATTTCATCGCATCACGGATGAAGAAAATTTTTATATTATTTCCTACTAAGTCCCAGTTACCATCTTCCGTATAAAACTTTACAGCAAATCCTCGTGGGTCCCGAACTGTCTCTGGTGAATGAGTTCCATGAACAACTGTTGAAAAACGGACAAAAACAGGTGTCTTTTTTCCTTTTTCTTGAAATACTTTTGCACGAGTATATTTAGAGACCGGCTCGTCCCCTACTGTTCCATATGTTTCAAAAAACCCATGCGCACCTGCACCACGAGCATGGACGATTCTTTCCGGTATTTTTTCTCTGTCAAAATGACTTATTTTTTCAATAAAATCATAGTTCTCCAACATCGCTGGCCCTCGGTTACCGACAGTACGTATATTTTGATTATTCGTAACAGGATGCCCCTGTCTTGTTGTTAATGTATCATCATGTTCAATATTTGTTTCATGATTTTCATTTTCTTTTGCCATAGTACTCGTCCTTTCCTTCTAAAACAACCTAATTTTAGCATATTTACTTTAACCAAAATGAAAGGAATTATGCATTTTCCCCTACGTATTATGATAAGCTAGAAACTAAGAAAGTTTAGAAAGGATGGACTATTTATGAACTACATAACGTTAAATAATCTTGTACGTATTCCCCAACTTGGACTCGGTGTGTATAAGGTTTTAAATGAAGAAGTATCTGATGTTGTTTCACACGCATTAAAGGTTGGATACCGCTCCATTGATACTGCACAGTTTTACGAAAATGAAGAAGGAGTTGGGAAAGCACTTAAAAAAAGTGACATACCACGTGAAAATCTGTTTATAACAACAAAAGTGTGGAATAGCCATCATGGATATGAAAAAACCTTACAAGCATTTGAGGAAAGCCTAGAAAAACTAGCTCTTGATTATTTAGATCTTTATCTGATTCATTGGCCTACTCCAATGTACGACAACTATATTGAGACTTATAAAGCATTGGAAAAGTTATATAAAGAAGGCCGAGTTAAAGCAATCGGTGTTAGTAATTTTCATATTGAACATCTCGAGCGGCTACTTAATGAATGTGAAATTACACCTGTATTAAATCAAGTTGAATGCCATCCATATTTACAACAAAAAGAATTAAAAGCATTTTGTAGAAAACATAATATTTACATTGAATCTTGGAGTCCTTTAGCAAAAGGACGCTTACTCGGAGACAAAACTATTCAAAAAATCGCCAACAGATACAGTAAAACACCTGCACAAGTTGTTCTGCGTTGGCATATACAGGAAAATTCCATCGTTATCCCAAAATCAATTACTCCATCACGAATTCGTGAAAATTTCCAAGTATTTGATTTTGAATTAAGTGAGGAAGACATGAAAGAGATAGCAAAATTAGATCGCGGAGAAAGAACCGGCCGTGACCCAAATGTAATGGATATGAGGTAAATGGTTTGGCTAGTACAAAATGATTTATTTTTATTTCAACAGGTGTATCTTAATATTGTAGATGAAGGATACTGTTGAATAGTGAAAATTTGTTAAGGTAGTTGGTATACCGTTGATTTCCGCCTCCGGGCAGTACGCTTTCCGCGGGCACGGCTTCAGCCTCCGAAGCAGAAACCCACTGCTTCTGAGTCTTCAGACACGTGCTTTTCCCGCAGGAGTCGACTGCCCTCCAGCTCC
>NZ_JBPPZG010000046.1:0-21931 GCF_051918545.1 Pseudogracilibacillus amylolyticus (SeqCode)
CTTGGGCAATTGCTTTATCTTTAGGAAATGTAAGTCAATTATCAAGTTTGCTTTATTTGGAAGCACCAATTGCTATTATCATCGCCTGGATTTGGTTAAAGGAACTTCCAAGTATTTTATCCATGATTGGAGGACTTATAGCAATTTCTAGTGTTGCAATTGTCAATATTATTGGCAAAAAGAAAAGGAAAACTAAAACAGAGATTAGTGCATAACTGTTTTTTTATAGGAAAGGTTTGATTGTATGAAAATTTACGTAGATGCAGATGCATCTCCCGTTCAAGAGGAAGTAATAGAAATTACATCCAAATTCAATTTACAAGTAGTAATGGTAAAAAGTTTTTCTCATTTTTCCCACGACAAGCATGCTTCTCATGTCGAAATCATCTATGTCGATAAAGGAGCAGATGTTGCTGACTTTGAAATCATTAAGCGTGCTAAAAGTGGTGATATTGTTATCACTCAAGATTATGGGCTCGCCTCTCTCTGTTTAGGCAAAGGATGTTTTGTTCTTCATCATAAAGGCTTTCAATACACAAACAAAAACATAGACAGACTTTTATCTTCCAGGCATGCAAGCGCTGCGGCTAGAAGAGGTGGTCAACGGACAAAAGGCCCGAAGCCATACACAAACGAAGATCGGGAAAAGTTTAAACAACTTTTATTTCAATTAATTAAAGAAACTAGTTTTTTATAATGGCACGTAATTATGGCTATTTTCACTAAATTGAAAATCTATACAAAACATTTTAAAAAAGTGGTATAATTGGTAGTGTTATAAATAAATCGATACGGGTAGTTATTTGTCGAATTATTTTGTAAAGGAAAAATGAGGTGACGTTTTGGGGAAAGAGATATCAATTGGATTATTAGGATTAGGTGTAGTTGGTTCTGGGGTAATTAAAATTGTTGAAGATCATCAGGAAGAACTAATGCACCAACTCGGTCGTGGGGTGAAAGTAGAAAAGGTGCTCGTTCGAAACATAGAAAAAGCACGTCAAATTGAACTTGACCATAGCTTACTTACAACGGATAGCGCAGAAGTTCTTGCCAATCCTAATATAGATGTAGTAGTAGAGGTTATGGGCGGAGTTGAAGAAGCCCGTGAATATATTTTAGAAGCATTAAATGCAAAAAAGCATGTTGTTACCGCGAATAAAGATTTAATTGCTTTATACGGTCCAGAGCTAGAAGAAACTGCCCGTCAAAATGGTTGTGACTTGTTTTATGAAGCAAGTGTCGGCGGCGGAATTCCATTATTACGTCCTTTAACCGATGGGCTTGTATCAGATCGAATTCAGCAAGTAATGGGGATTGTAAATGGTACAACTAACTATATTTTAACGAAAATGGATCAAGAAGGACAAAGCTATGAAGATGCCCTTCAAAAAGCACAAGAGCTTGGTTTTGCAGAAGCTGATCCAACCGCAGATGTCGATGGTCTGGATGCAGCAAGAAAAATGGTAATTTTAGCTCGGCTTTCTTTCTTTACAAGTGTAGAACTTGAAGATGTAGAGGTCGAAGGTATTTCCAAACTCTCCCTAGCAGATATTGAGTATGGGAAGAAATTAGATTTAACAATGAAATTGATCGGGTTTGCAAACCGCCATGACAATCAAATTGAAGTAAGTGTTCAACCGACATTTTTATCGAAAAACCATCCACTCGCTGCAGTAAATGATGAATATAATGCTGTTTATGTTAACGGTGAAGCGGTTGGAGAAACAATGTTCTACGGCCCAGGTGCAGGAAGTCTTCCGACAGCGACTGCGGTCATGTCTGATGTTGTGGAAGCTATTAAAAATATGCTTTTAGGTGTTAACGGGAAAAAATTTGTTATACCGCGTTTCAAAAAGGAACTAACACCTGCGGATAAACGTTTTAGTCAGTTTTACTTGCGCTTGCATGTTAAAGATGAAATCGGTGCTTTCGCTTCTATTTCTGATCTATTTAATCGATTAGGAATTAGTTTCGAACGTATTTTGCAAACTCCTGCTTCAAAAGGCTTCGCCGAAATTGTCGTAGTGACACATAAAACATCATTAGAAAACTTCCAAAAAGCAATGGACAAATTAGATCAATTACAAGTAATCGATACGGTGGAAAGTTATTTCCGTGTTGAAGGAGATGCATAATACAATGAACTGGCAAGGACTTATCAAAGAATACGCAGCGTTTTTACCGGTAACAGAAGAAACTCCTGCACTAACTTTACATGAAGGCAATACTCCCCTTATTCACTTCCCACATATTTCAAAGGAACTCGGGATTGAATTATACGGAAAATATGAAGGATTAAACCCGACTGGTTCGTTTAAAGACCGCGGTATGGTGATGGCGGTAGCAAAGGCAAAAGAAGCTGGAAGTAAGTCAGTTATTTGTGCTTCTACCGGAAATACATCTGCTGCGGCGGCGGCATATGCTGCCAAAGCTGGAATGAAAGCTGTTGTCGTCATTCCTGAAGGAAAAGTTGCGATGGGAAAACTTGCACAAGCAGTTATGTATGGTGCTGAAATTGTACAAATCGCTGGTAATTTTGATGATGCTTTAACAATGGTACAACATATTAGCGAACAGTACCCTGTAACACTTGTAAACTCTGTGAATCCTTATCGTCTAGAGGGTCAGAAAACGGCTGCCTTTGAAATCATTGATCAGCTTGGCGGAGTAGCACCTGATATTCTTGCGATTCCAGTTGGAAATGCCGGCAATATTAGTGCATATTGGAAAGGTTTTAAGGAATATCACGAACAAAAGCAGACTTCTTTGCCGAAAATTTATGGATTTGAAGCAGAAGGTGCTGCAGCGATTACGAAAGATGAAGCAATTAAAGCTCCTGAGACAGTTGCAACGGCTATTCGGATCGGTAATCCAGCTAGTTGGCATCTGGCCACTGCTGCAAGAGATGAATCAGGTGGAATAATTACCTCTGTTTCTGATGAAGAAATTTTAGAAGCATTTAAAACATTACCTGCTAAAGAAGGTATTTTTGCCGAACCTGGTTCCTGTGCTTCCATTGCTGGAGTATTTCAACAAGTTAAAGCGGGTACGATTGCCCCAGATAGCAAAGTTGTCGCAGTTTTAACTGGTAACGGATTAAAAGACCCACAAACTGCAATCGATCAAATTACAATTGACCCTGTTTCTCTTCCTAACGATGAAGTTGCAGTAACAGATTATATTAAAAAAACGGTAGGTAACTAGTATGTTTACAATATCAGTTCCTGCTAGCTCTGCAAATATTGGACCTGGTTTCGATTCTGCAGGCGTTGCAGTAAGTCGTTATTTAACATTACAAGTACGAGAAGCGGATGAGTGGCAGTTTATCCACACAACATCACTCATCCCCACTGTTCGCAAATTTGAAGATCATTTTATTTATAAAGTGGCAAAACAAGTTGCAGACTGGCATGACTGCACTCTCTCCCCTGCCGAAGTCACGATGGAAAGTGAAATCCCGCTCGCACGCGGTTTAGGAAGTAGTGCATCTGCTATTGTCGCCGGGATTGAACTGGCAAATCAACTATGTAACTTAAATTTATCAGAACGGGAAAAATTGGATTATGCAGTAAAAATTGAAGGACATCCAGATAATGTTGCAGCTTGTTTACTCGGTGGATTTGTCGTCACTGTCAAAATGGGCGAGGAAGCAACTTATAAAAAACTACCGGCCATTGATACAGATTTAGTTGTCTACATTCCAAACTTTGAATTGAAAACGGAAGATGCTAGGAAAGTTCTTCCTGAAAACTTTGGAATGAAAGATGCGGCAACAGCTAGTGGTGTTAGTAATTTAATGATCTCTGCTTTGTTAACAGGAGATTATGAATTAGCTGGCAAAATGATGGAGAGCGATTTATTCCATGAAAGCTACCGAGCAAAACTTATTCCAAATTATTTTGACATCCGTTCGAATGCAAGGAGTTTAGGAGCTTTCGGAACAGTAATTAGCGGGGCGGGCCCTACGATGATCTCATTTGTACCAAATGGGAAAGGCGAAGAGATTGCAGCAGAAATGCAACGCTTATTGCCCGACTATGAGGTCGAATCCCTCAAACTTGATGAAAATGGTTTGCAGGTAAAAGTGAATATTAATAATTAAAATGCTCGAGTCGAAACGGACCCGAGCATTTTTTATCCCAAAACTTCTATTTTATTAAGATCATTTAACCAGCTAATTCACAATTTAACCACGGGGATTTCGATTTAAGCACGCAATACAGGAAATAAACACGGGGGAACACGTTGTCCAGCCGATTTGAGATTTAACCACGAAGTTCGCAATTTATCCACGAGAAAAGCGAAATACACACGGAAGAACGCGTTATCCAGCTAATTCGGGATTTAACCACGAAGATCACCTTTTATCCACGAGAAAAGTAAAATAACCACGGGAGAACACGTTGTCCAGCCAATTCGAGATTTAACCACGGAGATTAACCTTTTATCCACGAGAAAAGTGAAATAACCACGGGAGGACGCGTTGTCCAGACGATTTGAGATTTAACCAGGAAGATCACCTTTTATCCACGCAAAAAGTGAAATAACCACAAGGATTGTCCACAGAGCATTGAAATAATCTCAAATAAAAAACTGCCCTCAAGTCAATCTCGACTTAAGGACAGCTTAATTGTAATTATCCTAATACAGCTTGATCGCTAGCTAATTGTCTACCGCGAATGCGCTGGAATTCTTCTAATAAATTTTCTATAGTTAGTTTTGACTTTTCTTCCCCACGTACATCAAAGATGATTTGGCCGGCATCCATCATTATTAACCGGTCTCCCATATCAAGTGCCTGTTGCATATTATGCGTTACCATCAATGTTGTGAGATTAAATTTTTCAACAATTTCTGAAGTTAGATCAGTAATTAATTCTGCTCTTGCAGGGTCAAGTGCAGCTGTATGCTCATCAAGTAGCAATATGCTTGGTTCTGTAAATGTTGCCATTAATAGAGAAAGTGCTTGCCTTTCTCCCCCTGATAGAAGTCCAACTTTTGCATTAAGCCTGCTTTCAAGACCGAGATTTAACGTTTTTAAATACTCTCTAAACATTTCGCGACGTTTATTTGTAACACCTAACCGCAATTTACGTTGTTTATTACGCGCATATGCAATCGCTAAGTTTTCTTCAATTGTCATGGAAGGAGCTGTTCCTGCCATTGGATCTTGGAATACACGACCGATAAATTGGGAACGTTTAAATTCTGGTAAATAGTCGACACGATTTCCGTCAATAGAAATATTACCAACATCAGATATTAAATTTCCGGAAATTATGTTCATTAAAGTCGATTTCCCAGCACCGTTTCCGCCGATGACTGTAACAAATTCACCCTTTTGAAGCTTTAAATTAATATTTTGCAATGCTCTTTTTTCATCAGGGGTTCCCTCATTAAACGTAATCGATATATGTTCTAATTTAAGCATTCTTAATATCCTCCATCGGAAGTGCTGCTCGTTTTTTAAGTCGACGCTGTTTCTCCCTTTGTGCCTGTAAAATTTTCGGTGCAACAAGAGCTACAATAACAAGAAGTGATGTAATTAATTTCATATCACCCGTATCTAAAAATTCGACTCGTAACGCTAATGTAACTACAATTCGGTACACGACAGCACCTAAAATTACTGCTAACGTTGCTCTGGCAATTGTTTTTGTCCCAAACAATGCTTCTCCAATAATTACAGAAGCAAGCCCAATTACAATTAAACCAATCCCCATCCCAACATCAGCAAAACCGCCATGTTGTGCGATGAGCGCCCCAGAGAAAGCTACTAGCCCGTTAGAAATCCCTACACCAACAATTATTAACGTATCTGTGTTTGCTGAAAAACTCCGAATCATACGTTGGTTGTCCCCTGTGGCCCGTAATGCTAGACCAACTTCTGTTTTTAAGAAGTAATCGACAATAATTTTAATAGCGATAATAACTAAAATCATGAAAATTACAATTCCCCATGTCGCAGGAAAACGTTCTAGTCCTAGGGCAGAAAGAAGATTGTTTAATACCCCATCAATACCAGTTTTCTCCCATATAGAAACTAACTGAGTTTTCAATGTGGAATCGTTTAAAAGGGATAATGTTGGTTGTCCCATAATACGTAAATTAATCGAATAAAGCGCAATCATCATTAATATCCCCGATAGTAGGGCATTGATTTTCCCTTTCGTATGAAGAATCCCGGTAATACATCCGGCAATAAATCCAGCCAATGCTCCCAAAATAGTTCCTAATATTGGTGGCAACCCATTCATAATTGAAATGGCAGCAACCGCAGCCCCTGTAACAAAACTTCCATCAACAGTTAAATCGGGAAAATCTAGTACTCTAAAAGTCAAATAAACGCCAAGTGCCATAATAGCATAAATAGCTCCCGATTCTACTGCGCCAAATAAAGATAAAAACATGTCATCCCCCCATTACGAAAAACTTATTTATCTATGTTATATTTACTGACTTTATGTTAATTCTCTACATAAATGTAAAGAAGGAAGCAGTGATTATCACCGCTTCCTATATATTGTACTAAAGTTTTCACAATTTAGAAAGGTTTATTTTTTATTCAGTTTCAATAAATTCAGCATCGTCCCAATCTTCATTCCATTCAATTCCTTGTGCTTCTGCTGCTTCTTTATTGATATATAGCTGAATCTCTGGTGGATATTCTACATCAATTTCACCTGCTGTTTTTTCGCCTGTTAAAATCTCTGCCGCCATTTCACCAGTTCTATACCCAATTGTAAAATAGTCAATTCCAAATGTGGCAAAACCACCTTTTGCGAGTGAATCAGGCTCTCCTACTACTAATGGAATCTGCTGCTCATGTGCAACACCTACAACTGTATCTAAAGCGGATACCACTGTATTATCTGTAATGATGTAGAGTACATCAACATCCCCTGCTAAAGATTGTGCTGCCTGTTGAACCTCTGAAGAGTTTGCTACTGTTCTTTCAGCAAACGTAAGGCTAGTTCCTTCGCCAGCAGCTTGAACAGCTGCAATCTGTGTTACTGAGTTTTGTTCTCCGGCATTATAAAGTAATCCGACTTCGGAGTCTGGGAAATACTGATCGATAAATTCTACTGTTTTGGCGATTCCATCTGGATGTAAATCTACTACACCAGTAATATTATCGCCCGGCTTATCCATCGCTTCTACTAACCCAGCATCAACTGCATCGGTTACAGAAGTAAATAAAATAGGAATATCTTTCGTTGCATTTAATGCACCTAATGCACTCGGTGTTGAGTTAGCAAAAATTAAGTCTACATCTTCTGAAACAAAGTTATCCGAGATTGTTTTTACGTTATTTTGATCGTTTTGTGCATTTTGATAATTAAACTCTACGTCTAATCCAGCATCTTCAAGTGCTGCTTGGAAACCCTCGTATGCAGCGTCGAGTGATGGGTGTTCTACTATTTGTGTCGCACCAATTTTATATGTGTCCCCACTCTCCGTTGCTTCTTCTTCATTAGCTTTCTCTGAGTCTGTTTCTTCTTCTGGCTCCGAACTAGCTCCTCCATCTCCGCCGCCACAAGCTGCGAGGACAAGGATACTAATTACAGCAATTAACAATAATTGTAGCCATTTTTTCATGAACAGTTTTCCCCCTTCTAATTTCAGTTTAGTTACCTTATTATATCTACTAGTCTAGTTCTATGCAAGATTTTTAGTAATATTCTAAAAACACATTACTATAGTAAAGCAGCAAATAATCTGCATTTTCATAAAATGGATCATAGAAAAGTATTGGGAATTTTTAGTATAGATTTTAAAAAAAGGGTTCAAGTTCCCTGGTTTGGTTCTAGAGCTAGACACAGATACTTTCCATCAAGTAATTTATCCACAGCCATACTAAAATATAATTTCAATAATAAATAAGGTCGGGTATCGTTTCGAAAACGTTACTCGACCTGTCCTCATTATTTTGGTCTTATTAACATCATTATCTTGCAGCTTTTGCATAATCATTTCCAGCTAAACTGATACCCTTTATCGTAACCAAAATTATTCACTATATTTAATTCAAATAGTACGAACATGAGATAATAATGTGAAAAGATTATATAGAATCTGCAAAAATACCGATTTTCTTTAATAATTCAATCGCTTGTTCTTTTTCTTTTTTTGATAAACTAGAAAATATCATCGCCATTGCTTTTTTATGCTGGGGGAAAATTTCCTCCATTAATTTTTCTCCTTTTTCTGTTAAACGTCCATAAATAACACGACGATCATTAGGGCATGCGATTCTTTCTAAATAGCCTTTTTCCTCTAATTTATCAACAACATACGTAATACTACTACTTGCCAGTAATACTTTTTTTCCAATCAGTTGGATTGGTTGTTCTCCTTTATGGTACAAAAATTCCATGACGCCAAATTCTGTTAAATTTAGTTGGTAGCTCTTTATGTCTTTTACTACCTGTTTTTTCACAGATTCTATTGCTCTACTTAGTACAACAAATAATTTCAATGAAAGTTCCTCATCATTTTTTTCAGTTATGTCACTCATACCATTTTCCCCTTCACATTTATCTCTAATTCGTATTAATTATATTTGAGGCTTTTTCACATGTCAACAAAGTAGAAATGACGACAATAATTTGCCGTCATTTATAATTATTATTAACTTATTCTTGGATCAGAGAGAAGTCTTTCCACTTCCTCTTTATGTCTTGTTTCATCAGCAATCATATCCTCTAACTGCACAACCAATTCCGTTAAACCAAGTTCTTCAGCTTGCTTCTTTCTAGTTTCATATCTTTCAATTGTTTCCGACTCCGCTTGATGAACCGCTTCAAGCAAATCCTTTACCTCAGTCGGTTGTGGAACTTCAGCAGCTTTTGTTGTCGGTGTCCCACCTAATGCGATAATCTTTTCCGACAAATACATAGCGTGTCCGAGTTCATCCGTAATTTCTTCTTCAAAAAATGGTTTTAACGCAGAACGATATAATCCTGATACAGCTGAAGCGCTGTATGAATACTGAATCGCTGCCCCATATTCATGTGCTAGATCCGTGTTTAACCCGTCAATTAATTTCTCTTTTTCATTACCCATTTTACTCAACCCCTTGTTTAAATTTTTACTACATCATATCATTCCCTAAATTATGAAATTCAAACAAGATACTAATAATAGAGGCTTCGTTAAAATGTTCCTTATCAAATTAAATAAGTATATTATGTATCTCAAGTTTCATCATGTATTTATTCCCATTGAAAAGGTGTTTCTTGATACACATAATAATTTAACCAATTAGAAAACAATAAATGCGTATGGGAACGCCAAGTATTTAATGGTGTTTTATTTGCATCATTATTTGGAAAATAATTCTCCGGCATATGAATATCTAAGCCCTTAGCTAAATCACGTTCATATTCATCCCGAAGCGTTGTTGCATCATATTCCAAATGTCCTGTTACCATAATGTGTTTATCATCTTTTGATTTTAATAAAAAGATCCCCGCATCATCGGAAACAGCTAATATTTGCAAATCGGGATGATTTTTTATTTCTTCTGTAGCCACTTCCGTATATCTAGAGTGTGGTGCATGAAAGACATCTTCAAAACCACGAACTAATTTTACCGTCGGATCAAGAACAGTATGTGTAAATATGCCGGAACATTTTTTTGGCAGTTCATATTTATCTATCCCGTAATGATAGTATAGTGCTGCTTGTGCACCCCAACAAATATGAAATACTGACGTGACATTCGTTTTTGTCCATTCCATTATTTCTACCAGTTCATCCCAATAGTTTACATCTTCAAACTGAAAATGTTCAATTGGAGCCCCAGTAATAATCATTCCATCAAAACGACGGTCCTTCACATCATAAAAAGTTGAATAAAATGTATCTAAATGAGATTTACTCACATTTTTAGATACGTGTGTAGCCGTATGTAAAAATGTAATATTTACCTGTAGCGGCGTATTTCCAAGTAATCGTAATAATTGTAATTCCGTTTTTTCTTTTTCTGGCATTAAATTTAAAATAGCTATATTTAGTGGACGAATATCTTGCGTTCTAGCACGATCTTCATCCATCACAAAAATTTTCTCCTCTTTTAACAACTTTCGTGCAGGTAAACCTTCTGGAATATTTATTGGCACCGTTCTCTCTCCCTTCCTTATTTAATATTATAACGCTTCAAGTTATAAATACCACCAAAAAATTATTAGAATTCACGTCTTTTTCGTTGCTGTTCCCACTTGCAACTAAAAATAATATGTGATAATCTAATAACATGTTCCATGTGACCGTTTCGTTCATTTGGTCAATACTTGTTAATAGCGGAGGGTAAATATGGCAATCGACCGAAGACAAGAAATATTAGATGCAGCTACAAAGTCTTTCTCTTTGTTCGGCTATAAAGCAACAACAATGGATCAAGTTGCAAAACTAGCTAATGTTGGAAAAGGTACTATTTACACTTTTTTCAAAAATAAAGAAGAATTATTCGATGAAATTATTACAAAATTAATTTCAGATATGGAAAAAGCGGCATTAAACGCGATTGATGAAGATAAATCGTTTCGAGGAAATGTACATCAAGCACTATACAAAATGTTAGAATTTCGTCTTGAACATCAATTAACGATTAAACTTTATCAAGAAGAACGCGATATTGGTACCCCAATTGTACACGAAGTCTTACAAAAGCTAGAACAATCAATTCTATTGTTTATCCAGGAAAAAATTGAGCGGGCAATTAAAAAAGGTGAAATTAAGCAATGCGATCCCGAAATTACCGCATTTATTTTACTCAAATTATATGTCGCACTCATTTTTGATTGGGAAAAAAATCGGAAGCCACTTGAGAAAGCAGAGATTGCAAATTTATTTGAGCTTTATATTTTTCATGGATTATCTAACAAGTAGGTAGTCCATCATTTTTACACTGTTTTGACCAATTGGTTAAAGCGGTCAATAGTTTTTAGGAGGTAGTTATGTTTAAATCTTTATTTAGTAAAGAATCATTAGCCATTTTTAAAGACAAAAAATTAATGATAGCAATTACGGCAGTTATTTTTGTACCAATCCTTTATGCTGGTATGTTTTTATGGGCATTTTGGGATCCATATGATCATTTAGAAGATGTTCCGGTTGCCATTGTAAATGAAGATAATGGATATGAGTTTGAAGGAGAGTATTTAACGCTTGGGGACGAACTGGTCGATAATTTAAAAGAAGAAGATGCATTTGACTTTCATTTTGTTGACAAAGAAGCCGGATACCAAGGGTTAAGAGATCAAGACTATTATATTTTAATAGAAATCCCTGAAAATTTTTCACAACGTTCAACTACATTAATGGATGATTCACCAGAAAAATTAGAATTACTTTATGTTCCAAATGAGAGTTTTAACTTTCTCGCTTCACAAATTGGAGAAACCGCCATGCTCCAGATTGAAATGGCGTTAGAAGAGAAAATTACCGAAACGTATGCGGAAACCATTTTCGATAAAATTACTGAAGTTGCAGACGGTTTGGAAGATGCTAGTGATGCAACTAAGGAATTACATGATGGTGCTGGTGAGTTAAAAGATGGCTCGGAAAAATTAAAAGACAATTTAAAAACACTTGCTGAAAAGTCAATTGAATTTACCGAAGGAATCGAAACTGCTCAAACAGGTACAGGTGACTTAGTTAACGGAGCTACCACATTGTCTGAAGGAATCGCCGAATTATACGATAACAGTAATAAATTAAAGAATGCTTCTCAAGATCTACAATCTGGAGCAAATAAATTAGCAGATGGCATTTCTGTTGCTGATGGTGGAGTAAAAGAAATGCAAGGAAAAGTTCCACAGCTTATTACTGGTACAAAACAAGTAAAAGATGGATTAGATACATTTTATGAAGAACTACCAAAAGCAATGGCCGGACAGATTGATAAAAAACTAGAAAAAGGTTCAGAATCCATATTGGATGGAACGAATCAATTACGAACTGGCATTGTAAATGGGTTAGAAAAAAAATTAGCCCCAGAACTTTCTACAGGATTAACTGATGGCTTATCGCAAGGTCTAGCAGCGGGAATTGTTAATGAAGCAAATTTATTTATTAGTGCCGCCCCCGGACCAGTTTCCAATACGATTGCAAAAGAAGTAACAGCTCATTTAAAAGAAAAAGAGTCTGAGAAAAAGAACGAACTTCTTCAAATTTTACGAAACGCAGAAGTTCCGGAAGAGACTCTTCAAGAAGTAGAAAATAAATTAGATGAATTTGCACCAGACTATAATAAAATTGAACAAATGATCGACGGCAAATTAACAGCTGTTCTAGAAGATGCCTTAAAAGACGTGAAAATAACGGAAGACCAACAAAAGCAATTAGAAACTATGATCAAAACACAGATTAAAGACGGGATTGAAAATGGTGTAAATGATGCCGTAAATCAAACTGTCGTTAGTGTAAATGCTGGTTTTGATGAATATGAGCAAGCAGTTACTAATGGATTAAAAGACGCAACAAATGGTCTGGAAGCACAAATCAAACAGGCACTAAATGAACCTATTGGTGAATTACAAGGTGGACTTTCACAAATTAATGACGGACAGTCTTTATTATATGGTGGGATAAATCAACTTGCTGATGGTACAAATCAATTAAAAGACGGTTCTAATCAATTAATAAGCGGACAAAATAACTATGTAAATAATATGTACAAATTTACAAATAGTTTTTCTAAAGCGAATGACGGTTCAATTGAACTAGCAAAAGGTGCAAGCAAGCTCTATAGTGGCATGTTTGAATTAAAAGATGGTTCCATACAACTTAGTGATGGTGCACACCAACTATCTGATGGATCAAATGATTTATATGATGGAATGATTTCGTTAGTTGATGGAACGAGTGAATTCAATGAAAAAATGCATGAAGCAGCAGATGAAGCCGGGGATGTACATGCATCAGAAGACACACATAATATGATGGCTAACCCGGTGCAAGTAGAGAATGAAAAAATAAATGAAGTGCCGAATTATGGAACTGGATTTACTCCATACTTTTTATCCCTTGGACTATTTGTAGGAGCACTATTGTTATCTATCGTTTACCCATTAAGAGAACCTTCCGTTGTTCCATCAAGCGGTTTTAGCTGGTTTCTAAGAAAGTTTCTTGGGTTATTCACAATAGGTATACTACAAGCACTTATCGCATGTGGTATCTTGTTAATCGGGTTAAAAGTTGAAGTTCAAAGCATACCGTTGTTTATCCTTTTTGCGATTTTAACGAGTTTAGTATTTATAACATTAATCCAGTTTCTCGTTACATGCTTTGATGATCCAGGTCGTTTTATGGCCATCATCATTCTCATCTTACAGTTAACAACAAGTGCTGGAACGTTCCCATTAGAATTAATTCCAAAGGCATTACAACCAATAAGTGCCCTACTTCCAATGACGTATACTGTTGCCGGATTTAAAGCAGTTGTTTCAAGCGGTGATTTTGGGGTCATGTGGCAAAATGCAGGTATATTACTTCTCTATACTATTGTGTTCATGTTATTAACATTATCCTATTTTATCGTCATGCATAAACGTAAATTTGCGACATTAACTGAATCGGAAACAGCTTCATAAACTTAAAAAGTGACCTTTCATCAGGTCACTTTTTTTGTTACAAAAGTTCCCAATGATTGTCGAATTTTTTATTCACAACTCTATACAGAGATCTGGGGATATCATATTAAACTATTATTAGATCAATGCTTTCACCTGTACATAGTTTTTGTGGATAAATCTGTGGATTATGTGGATAAGGTGGATAACTAATTTAAATATATCCACAAACATTGATTGTACTTGGATTTTGTAAAACGATCTCGTTCTTAATATCTAACACTTCTAACAATTAAAATTATATAATGAGCAATAAGTAATTTTAATTAGTTATAATCATCGTGAGTTATAAAGTATACTTTCTCTTTATTTCTTGTTATGATACATACAAGATTACATCTAGTGAAACACTATGAATTTGAGGTGAATTACTTGCAGGAAACATGGGCATTTTTAGACAGTGGGCATCATGATGCGGCAACGAATATGGCTATTGATGAAGCATTACTTCAGTGGCATAGTGAAGATAAAATACCTCCAACGCTCAGGTTCTATGGTTGGAAAAAACCAAGTCTTACTATAGGACATTTCCAAAATGTTAATAAAAGCATCGAGTTTTCGGGTATTGAAAAACACGGCTGCGATTTTGTTCGACGTTTAACAGGAGGAAGTGCTGTCTTACATGATGATGAATTAACATACAGTATTGTTGTGAGTGAGCGTCATCCAAAAATTCCTCACTCCGTCAATAAAGCTTATTATATTTTGTCACAAGGATTGCTCGAGGGCTATCGCTCTTTAGGAATTGAAGCTGATTTTGCTATACCTGAACGAGAGTTGTTCAAAGATCGTTCTGCTGTTTGTTTCGAACAACCGGCAATATACGAAATGATCGTTGACGGCAAAAAAATTTCAGGAAATGCACAAACACGAAAAAATGGTGTATTGCTACAACATGGCTCTATCCCAATGAGCTTCGATTCGGAGATGCTGTTTGATTTATTTAAATTTTCATCTGAAAGGCTTCGAGAGCGTCAACGTAACTCATTTATTAAAAAGGCAATTAGTATCAATGATATAACTGGAAAAAAACATACATATGCGATGTTAAAAGACGCATTTTTAAAAGGTTTTACCAAAAGTTTACATATACAAGTTGAACCAATGAAACTGACAAACGAAGACTGGCAATACATTCATTTCTTAGCGGAGAAAAAATATAAAACGGATGAGTGGAATCTAGAAAGAAGAAAAAAAGCAGGGAGTGTTTCATCATGACTCAGAAGCAAGAGTATTTACGTAAACCCGATTGGTTAAAAATTAAAATAAATACGAGTGACTCCTATAAAGGTTTAAAGAAATTAATGCGGGAAAAAAAATTAAATACTGTTTGTGAAGAAGCGAGATGCCCAAATTTGCATGAATGCTGGAGTGAAAGGAAAACTGCTACATTCATGATTTTAGGAGATACATGTACGAGAGGCTGTCGTTTCTGCGCAGTAAAAACAGGACTTCCAAACGAGCTTGACTGGGGTGAGCCTGAACGCGTTGCTGACTCTGTAAAAATTATGGGGCTAAAACATGTCGTGATCACAGCCGTTGCCCGCGATGATTTAAAAGACGGTGGAGCTGCTGTATTTGCTGAAACGGTTCGACAAGTACGTAAAAAGAACCCAGGCACAACAATTGAAATTTTACCTTCCGATATGAAAGGTGATTATGAGAGTTTACATGAGTTAATGTCATCTGAACCAGATATCTTTAACCATAATATTGAAACGGTGCGCCGCTTAACAAAACGTGTACGTGCCATCGCAAAATATGACCGATCACTAGAACTTTTACAACGAGTGAAAAACATTGCTCCAAATACACCGACAAAATCAAGTATGATGGTTGGTCTTGGCGAAACAAAAGAAGAAATTTTAGAAGCAATGGATGATCTGCTTGCACATGATGTCGATATTTTAACGATTGGTCAATATTTACAACCAACGAAAAAGCACTTAAATGTGGAAAGATATTATCATCCAGATGAATTTAAAGAACTTGAAGAGATCGCACTTAAAAAAGGCTTCAAACATTGTAAATCAGGACCACTCGTTCGTTCATCTTACCATGCAGATGAACAAGTGACCGCTGCAGCTGCACAGCGCAGAATCCAGTACATGAAGGGTTATGAAGAATCGGAAAATAAAGAAGTAGACTTTTCATTAGTTGATATGTTGCGATCTGATTCATAAGAAATTATAAGGCTGTTGAAACTTCAACAGCTTTTTTTCAGCAGATAGGAAAGTATAAAACTTTCTTGTCTCTCTCACTGGCTAAAAGCTCGGGCGTCCTGGGACTGCGCTTACTCGTCCCATCAAAGGGCATTTGCACTTTTGTTCGTCCCACCGTAAAGATTTATCTCAGGCGTAAGTCACTAGCACGTCAATCACTCGTAAATGCAAGAATGGCTTACGATCCCCTTCTCATATGTTTCACCTTGAATAAGCACGCGAGAATGTTAATTTTTAATAAAATGGCCGTAAAGATTCCGTTATGTGACCGAGGCAACATAGTTTTTAATAATAAAGGTGCGTTTAAAACAGGTTTACCTACTTAGACAGTTTTTTCTTACTCCTGCTCCGGCCTTGATATCAAGCCGATAAATAAATTTACGTTTGACTCTTCCAAATTAATCGTAAATAAAAATGGTCGATTTACATCCATATAAAAGTCGTCTCCAATAATGGCAGAGGTTGTTCGCATTTCCACCGAAGTCGCTCCAGCGGCTTCTGAACCTTCCTCATTAACATTAATAAATGTTTTTTGTTTCACTTTATGAATCCATAATGGAGCGTCTTCTTCGATCATCTGCGAAAAATCTGCTTCGTTTTTATCAAAAGCTAAAATTATTCCTAACTGTTGTAAAGCCTCATTTAAAATTGTTTCATATTCAATTTGAAACTTAGGAAGCTTTATAATGCCGTTTGTTTCTTTAAATTGTGTTTGCAATTCTTCCCACCTTTCGGGAGTCATTTCTTTGGCGACTTCATCCAACGAAACATCTTCATTAGGGAGAATGACTTGCATGTTCATTTCTCCTTTTCCATAAGGAAGTTTTATTGCTTGAAAAGATTCATTTTCTACATATTCCAGTTCTTCTTCCAATATCATAAAAGGTACATCCATTTCACTTTCAGGCGAAAAAAATGTTGATTCCATTGTGTTCTCTTCATCGAATTCATATGCCCATTTCCCATTAAAATATAATGCGTTTATTAACAAAGTAACCATATCCGAATGTAAGGGAGCCTCAATAATTTCTTCAATCTTCCCATTAGTAGAATCATTTACCCAGTTATTAATTTGCTCAACTGAAGCATTATCCAAGACATTAATTTCAGAAGTTTCTGCATCGAAATAATCGATTGCTTTTTTCTTAAACGCTTCCGTAAAATGATATTCTTCATTTAACCAAATTGAATTTGCAATAGAAAGTTCGACTCCTTCTGAATCTTTTATTAACATATCCACAAGTGCTATATTCGCTTTATTAATTTCATCCACAGCTAAACCATCAAGCTCCAAAGCTTCTTCCATTTCTTTTTTTGTCTCGCCATCCGCACCATTATAAGCGATTAATAGCGCCATGAGAGCACTGGTCGGTGAGACAAAAATATTACCATTTTCATCGGGGTTAACTTTACTTAGCAACGAAAATCCTAATGTATTATTCGGTTCAATAAGCTGTTCATAATCTTCTAATTTGACGGAAGCAGCCTGATCATCTGACTTTTCTAACTCTTTTTCTTTTCCACAACCACTTACTAACAAAAGAATTAACAAACAAATAAATAACTTAGCTTGCCTCAAGATGATCCTCCCTCTTTTCTGGATTTGTGATAATTCCCATAAACAATATAGCATCTGTATGGTCATCAGTAATAGTAATAAAGAATGGTCGATTTACTTCCATATAAAATGTATCTTCCACGATGGAAGATTCCCTTACAACAGAAATCACTGTAACTGCTGCGGCCTCTGTTCCTTCTTCATCCACATCAATATAAGTCTTTTGTTTCACTTCATCAATCCACAATTGTTCTTTTTCTTTAAACATATGGCGAAAGTCAGCTTCTTTACCATCGAAAGCTTTTTCCATTCCTAGATGAATTAACGGTTCATTTAAAGTGACTTCATATTCAATTTGAAATTTGGGAAGCTCAATGATGCCACTTTTCGCCTGAAATTCTGCACTCCATTTCCTCCAGTTATCCACAGTGAGATTTTTAATAAAGGCATCTATGCTTGAGTTTTCACGTGGGAGAAAAATAGTCATGCTCATTTCGTCCTTTCCATACGGAAGTTTAACTGCTTGGAATGAGGAATTTTCCATATAGGCAAGCTTTTCATCTAACACCATCATCGGCACTTTTATTTCTTTTTCATCTGTATAAAATGCAGCTGTTTCCGTTCTGTCTACATCAAACTTATGTTTCCATTTCCCTTTAAAATATAACGCATTTATTAACAATACCACTAAATCAGGGTCTAAAGGAGCTTCTACAATTTCTTCTATTTTATCTTTTGTGGATTCACTTACCCAATTATTAATCTTATCCACAGAAGCATCATCCAGTACATCTATTTGAGAGATTTCAGCCTTATAAAAGTCTTTTGTTTTGTTTACAAACTCCTCTTGTAAAGTAAACTCTTGATTAACCCAGATTGAATTGGCAATGGAAAGTTCTATTCCTTCCGAGTCTCTCTCCAAGCTATCTAAAAGTGAAGCCACATCTCGATTCAACTCATCAACTGATATTTCGTTTAATCCAAGAGCTTCAGCTATTTCATCTTTCGTATCTCCCTTCGCCCCATTATACGCCATTAATATTGCTATCAATGCACTTGTTGGTGAAATGAAAACATTATTCTGATCGTTTGGCTTTATTTCTTCAATTAAGGAAAAACCTAATTCATTATTCGACCAAATTATCGATTCATATGCATTCGAGTTATACACACCTTTTGCTTCACCCGAGTTATCCACATTTGTTAATGAAGCCCAACCGGCAACTAGAGTAATAACATAAATTAATAGAAAAAAGAATGCTCGTTTACTCATAACGTAATTCCCCCACTAAATTTTATATATAATAATGTATTATGTTACTATAATGTTAATGTTCTTATATTTTACTTTAGAAAGGTCGTAGCGATTCATGCAGTTTCCAGAACCAAGTGAAAAAATTTCATCAAAAGCGATTACCGTTTGGCGCATAAGAGATAGTATTTCAGCACTTATTCAATTAATCATACTTTCTATCCTATTTTTTGCATACTATTATTTTAATTGGTATAGCTGGATAAGTGTCATTTTATTTATCATTATTGGTTATATTATTTTAAATACGATTTATAAATTAACAATCTACCCAATTTATTTACAACGGACATGGCGATATGAGATCGATAAAGATCATATTCAGATTAAACACGGATACTTCCATCAATACCATGCTATCATCCCAATGACTCGTGTAGAATATGTAAATACGAATCAAGGACCGCTCCTTAGAAAATTCGGTTTGTCATCAATTACGATTGGAACGATTGCTTCTTCTCACGATATTCCTGCGCTACCTGTGGATAAAGCAAAAGAGCTCCGTAACAGAATTGTTTATTTAGCACAAATTGATGACTCCTTAAAAAACAGTTTAGAAATGGACGATGCAAATGAATGAACAGCAATTGATGCAAAAAAGGCAACATCCTTTATGGATACTCTACCAAATTGGTGTATCGGTAAAAGAAGTAATCGTCCCCGTACTTATATTTTTTGTTTTTAATATCCGTAATGAAGCACTTTGGGTTAAATTAGGGTCTATTGCACTTATACTATATATTATTTTTCGGATTGTTACTATTTTATTCCAATGGAAGAATCATACATACTTATTTACAGATAAAAATGTCGAGGTCACAGAAGGTAGATTTGTTTCCAATAAAAGATATATTGCATTAAATAGA
The DNA here is from genome assembly GCF_051918545.1 of Pseudogracilibacillus amylolyticus (SeqCode). NCBI lineage: Bacteria > Bacillati > Bacillota > Bacilli > Caryophanales > Bacillaceae > Pseudogracilibacillus > Pseudogracilibacillus amylolyticus (SeqCode). The sequence goes on from NZ_JBPPZG010000046.1 coordinate 19,596, forward strand.
ATTCAGAGCCATCAACAGCAAACGTCCGTTTTTCATCGTCTAGTTGGTCTCACCTCTTTATCCCTTATTACTGGAACAAGTTCGGATAATGCGGTGATAAAATTTGAAATGATTTCGAATAAAGAAGCAGAGCGAATTAAACGGATTATCCAAGTGAAAAAACTAAACACTCCAGAAGACGATAATGAACGAAACGAAAAAGTAGCAAAGGATCAACAAAAACTTCATTATAAAATTTCTTTCAGAGAAATTTTTCTAATTGCTCTAACTTCTATTTATGTAATTGGAATTTTTCCGGTCCTTTTATCCATTTATTTAAAAATCGACGAATTATTCAAATTGGACACTGTTGCTTTACAAGTTTTCTCTTTTTTAACAGATTCATGGATGTTGATCACGATAACATTACTATTTCTTATTATTTTATCCATTGGTTCAGGCGTTATCATTACTTATTTACGTTTCGGTAATTATCAAGTTTCTTCCGATCATAAGCAAATCTATATTTCACGTGGTATTTTTAATAAAACCTTTTACACGATTCCTAGAGAAAAAGTTAACGGTCTCTTAATTGAAAAATCTATCCCAAGAAGGTTCTTTAACGTTGTAAAAGTGAAAGTCGTTAGTTTAGGAGATCTATTTGATGAAAGTGAAATGGAAACAGATACCATATTCCCTTTTATCGGTGAAAGTAAACTTAAGGAGCTACTCCCAGAAATTTTACCATCATTTAAGTTGCTGGAAAAAATGAACCCTTTACCAAAGCAGGCGCTTTTTGTTAATTTAATTCAACCGAGCTATTTGTTAGTCATTGTCACGTTTTTTATCTTTTTCTTTTGGCCTGAATTTTGGTTTGTTCCCGTTATTTATGCATTCTCGCTCATTTTTTACCGGATTGCTAAAACCTATCTGGCAAAATATGCACAAACTGAAAAATGGATTCAACTTCAAACAGGCGTGTTAGTAACAGAAACTTTTCTTACAAAACGGGAAAAAGTAGATGAACTGGAAGTAAATCAATCGTGGATAGAACAACAATTAAGACTTGCTACAATTAGTATAACTTCCAGAGCAAAACCAATCCATGTCTCCACCTTGGAACACTTACCTGTTGAAACAGCGATGGAATACTACTTTTGGTTTAAACAAGAAGCAAGTGAAAATAATCATGTTAATGACAGTAACCAAGCGGAAATGTAAATTCGCTTGTTTTGTTTCTTTAAATAAGAGTGCTTTAAAGTCTTTCAATAATTTGCTGTTCTTTTTTAATTATCCCTAATGTGAATAATGTGGTTATAAATTAATAACATAGTGTAAATGAAAGCTTGCGAATCTAAGTAGTGTGCGGACTGTATAAACTCACACATACGAGCATATTTGGGTTTACTGACAATATCCGAGGTGTGTTAATTCCGGGATTACTTATCCTGTTTGAAAAATGAGCATATTCAGTTATTAAAACAAAAAAATAATATTTTGGAAACATGTTAAAAGGTGATTGGATTTCAGTCACCTTTTAATTTTTATTGCTAAACATTCCTAACAATGGTTCCCAAGGATGTACTTGATACGTTAATTTTTTGTCAAGGACCGCTGGATCATTCTTTGCAATCATTTCTACTTCTGCTAAACTATCTGTTTCAGTTATGACTAATCCACCAGTATGAGTATGATCAGTATATTGACCAGCAGTGATTAACTTATCTTTCAACTTCTCTATTAAATAATCACGATGGGCTTCGAGTTCTTGTTACCGATGAGGCTTCCCTTCTATCCAAGCCTCACCTTTAAAATATAAGCTGACGACTTTCAATGAATATTTTCCCCCTTGTAAGTTTTCCGGATTAGTAGGACGCCTTTTTAACTTAAAACATACTCGTCCCAAGATTTTGGTAAAAGCTTTTTGTAACCACTTTCATTGTTATCTTTAAAAATTTCGTGGACACCCCACGTTATTTAGTTAATTCATCCTTTATTCGCTCTATTTCATCCTTTGACAAACCTGTAACAGCGATTATTTGTTCCTCGTTCATATTAAGTTGCAACATTCTTTTTGCAACTTCTTTTTTTCCTTTTATTTCTCCCTCTTGTATTCCCTTTTCTATACCTTTAATTTCTCCTTCTTTTCTCAACTGGTCTGCGACTGACATAAAAATTTCCCTCCCTTTATCCGTAAGTCTTTTTGCAACTTCCTCTTTTGGTAAATCATCACGTGCATTCATTATATATTTAATAATTGTATTAAAAAATGCAATTTCCAGTAAGTTTTCTTCCACATCATTTGATGCACTTTCCAACACTACAATTAAATGTTCTACGTCTTTGACAAAAATATG